>NZ_JAUBOZ010000002.1:118906-165663 GCF_036700475.1 Microcoleus sp. T2B6
CCACAAGAAAATTCACTCTTTGTGGAACAGGCCGAAAAGCCTGTTCATAAAAGACTTATTAACAATAATGCAACATCGCAAAATGCCTGTTCCACAAGAAAATTCACTCTTTGTGGAACAGGCCGAAAAGCCTGTTCATAAAAGACTTATTAACAATAATGCAACATCTCATATCTTATTCGACTACCTGAGATTCCACACGCCTGTATTTACCCGCCAAACGTTCTCGACGCTGGCGGCGGTTGTCAGCTTCAAATATGGCAATCGCTTCATCTAACTTCAAATTGAAAGCGTCCAACTGTCGGCAGACTTCACGCATCTTTTCAACGTGTCGCTTTCTGGTTTCAGCGTCGGGGATTCTAGGTTGTTGATTCATCGTAAGTTCCAATCCATTTTGATTTCTTGAATGCTTGCTGCTGAGGCATCGACAATTGCCTCTCCGTCTTCTATCGTTCCATACAAAAAGTTTAACGTATCCGCAGTCGCAGCGGGCTGAGATTCTGCCACCTGCTGCAAAAGCCTGTACAAACGATTGTAAGAGGTTCTCAACCTTTCCTTAATATTATCCAGAGATTCTAGTTCGGGGAGTGTCGCTTCTGTCTCGCCAAACTGCTGCATTAAAATGTATTCTGTAGCGGTTGTTTCGTTGAGGATTTCCACTAGCCGCCGCTGCAATGTGAAAATTGTGTTCAGGATGTCATCAGGTAGCTTTGCCATTGTCCTTAATTTTTAGGAATAACAACTTAACACAATATATCAGAATGTTTGCTTCCTCTCATTTTAGTTTTAATCTAGAGCGATATTAATCCCAATTTACTACCTTTAAATTTGCGTTCCCTGCTTCGCCAATAACGCACTTCCATAAGCAGCAGCAGTATGAATCGGCGTTTCAACAGGTACTTTTAAATAACGCTTTCTAATCGCACTCCAAACCGCATTTTTTGCACCGCCGCCAGCAGTATAAACCTTTGTCAAAGGAGTTGCACCCAATTCTTGCAATAATTGATATCCCCGCGCTTCAATCCGCGCTATGCTTTCTAGCAAACCGTGCAGAAATTCCACTGAATCAGTGGGACGCGGTTCGAGTCTGGGCGGCAAATTCGGGTCATTAATCGGAAAGCGATCGCCCTTTTTCAACAATGGGTAATAATCCAGCAAACTCTCTTGTGCTGGATCAATTTGTGTGCTATAATTCTCCAACTCAACATCAGTAAAAAAGTGTCGCAGCACCGCACCTCCGGTATTAGAAGCGCCTCCAACTAACCACAAATCGCCTGCCAGGGCGGGCACGGGGGCACCGCCCCTACAAAAGGGGGGGAAACGATGACTGTAAATCCCGTATCTAGAATCATCTACGCGGGTATGACTTAAGAGTTTGACTGCTAGTGTAGAACCGAGAGAAGTTACTGCTTCCCCTGGTAAATTGACACCGCTTGCTAAAAATGCTGCAATGCTATCGGTTGTACCAGCATAAACCATACAATCACGGGGAAAACCAAAGCGATCGCCCACTTGAGCTCTCACTTCCCCCACAGGCGTACCCGGTGCGACAACTTGTGGCAATTCAGGAGTTGCAGCGCCCGCAATTCCCTCTATCAGCCAATTCGGATAGCACAAAGTATCAACATCGAAACCGAGTTTCAAAGCATTGTGATAGTCGCTAATGCCTAATTTCCCGTGCAGCAGAAAGGCCAGCCAGTCAGCTTGATGCAGGAAATAAAGCTTCTCAACCACAGGCAAGATGCCTGTGCCACAAAGGCTCAATTGTTTTGTGGGGAGTAGGGGTTGGGCTTCTAGCCCGCCCTCCTGCCACCACAGGAGTTTTGCCAGACTGGATGTAGCGCTCAATACTGTGTGGTTATCCGGCGCGATCGCCCGCAACCTCTCTGTCACCGCTGCACCGCGCGCATCATTGTATAAAATCGGCTCGCATACGGGTATACCGTTGGTATCGCACAGCATGACAGTGGAAGATGTGCCGTCAAGGGCGATCGCCCTTACCTGATTGCGGATTGTTGGGGGAATTTGCTCGATCGAATCCCACAGCGCATTTTGCCACACCGAGGGCAATTCAGGCTGTTGTTGCCCGTTGTTGGCAAAAGTATATTCAGTCTCACAATGTATTGTACCCTGGGAGTCTATGACAGTCGATCGCGCGCCCGTGGTGCCGAAATCTATTCCCAAATAAAGATTCATTTATAGCAGTTGACAGTTGTTGTAGGGTGTGTCAGCAAGAAACCGGGTTTCTGAGATTATCGTGCTTCGACATATTCACAAAGCGTAGTTGGTTCGGAAATCGGTAAACCTTCCTCTCGCAATCCTTCTAAGTGAAATTCGATCGCTTCTTTAATTTGCTGCTGTACTTCCGCAAGGGTTGCGCCTGTGGCTGCACATCCGGGTAAATCGGGCGCGTAAGCTGAATAGTTATTCGGTGTTTTTTCAATCACAATGGCATAACGCATTAGTTGATACCCACGGGTGGTCAGAAACCGGGTTTGATGGACGAAAATCTTTCGTTGTCACCCACAAATTAGGTAAAAAACCCGGTTTCTTTGGCTTTAGTGGGTAAGTCCTATTTTTGTAAAACTCACCGGCGTAGCAGGTAAAGAAATGACGAAAAGCCGATAAATTCGTAAAAAAAGGTTCGATAAAAAAACTTGACAAGGGGCTGAAATCGTTAGAGATTACAGCTTACAACTCTCGATGCGAGAGAAGAAATCCCCGCCACCGTCCAAAGCTTCCCAGAACGCCGACGAACCACCCCCGGCAGGTGGCCCACTGGTACTTGCTTATTAAAGGTCAGGTCATCGTAGTTCAACCATATGCCTCCTTTTCGCCAACCGACACGATCGCCCAGCTTTTTTTCAGTCTCCAAATCAACTTTACCGCCCACTTCTAACCAGATTTCTTTCTGAACGCTAAAGCCAAAACAACCCTGACTGTATTTTACCCACAAATGGTCGATCGTCCGCAAATCATCGCAAGGAAAATTCTCGATAGACTTCACATCTAACCAACCTTTATTCTCCCGTCCAGCAGCTTTCAGCATCACATTTTTTGTTTCCCCATCCGCCTCTTTCCACTTCTGGGCCGCCAATAAATCCTGCAGGCGAGTATAGTCAACACCCCGCGCTGATTTAAGCGAATCTGGTGGCGGTAGAGGTGTTTCAGGTGGTGGTTGAAATGGTGTTTTAGGGGGTAATTGAGGAGATCGATCGCCAATAGCTTGTAAAACTTCGGTAGCAGATTGATAGCGTTTTTTACTGGCAGGTTGTACCATTTTATCTAAAATCTGACTGAGTTCCGAACTAATCGAGTTTTTCAATTGTTTTTGCCACACCCACTCCATTTCACTTGTATCGAATAACTCCATTGGCTCAACCTGAGTTAATAAATTCAGACAAGTGACACCTAAACTATAAATATCACTCGCATAAATGGCTTTGCCCGCTGCTTGTTCCGGCGATGTATAACCAGAAGTTCCTATTACCGTTCCCGTTACAGATAAAACACTTTGTGTCGCATATTTCGCGGCTCCAAAGTCAACTAAAACCAGTTGCCCATCTTGCCTAAGAATAATATTTTCTGGCTTGATATCTCGGTGAATTACTTGGCGGGAATGAATGAACTCAAATACTGGCAATAAATTATTAAGCAAGTCGCGAATCTGCGTTTCGCTAAAATATCCTTTAGATTCTCGTGCTTCGGCTAAATTTTCACCGTCGATGAATTCTTGGACTAAATACTGCCGTCCATCTTGACTAAAATATGCTAATAATTCGGGAATTTGAGAATGTTTACCCAACTGTTCTAGGCGTACTGCTTCAAGCTCAAATAACTCAGCAGCTTTCTGGATACTAGAAGGGTCTTGAAATTGGGGGTAGAATTGTTTAATAACGCAGGGAGGTTTTGAGGGTTTATACTCGTCAATAGCTAGAAAAGTGCGCCCAAATCCCCCTTGTCCAATAATTTTTTGGGCTCCGTAGCGATCGCCCAATAGCAGTTTATTCCCACATTTTTGACAGAATTTTGTATAGCCAGACGGGTTTTGGAATAGGCAATCAGGGTTTAGACACTGGCTCATAAAATATGCTTAGAGATTACACATTAAAGCTCTCGATGCGATGCCAGCGGAGATGGTGTTAAATGTGAAAAAGCAGAGCCTGGTAAGGACATCCCATTGCCTTTCATCGTGTCAACTTAAGTCTGAAACCTTTGTATCTCTCGCTTTTATCCGAGGCCAGATCCCCCTAAATCCCCCTTAAGAAGGGGGACTTTGAGATCGCTTGTATCTCTCGCTTTTATCCGAGGCCAGATCCCCCTAAATCCCCCTTAAGAAGGGGGACTTTGATCGGACTCTTGTCCCCCCCTTCTTAAGGGGGGCTAGGGGGGATCTAGCCTCGACGATAAACAGCAGTCCATGACTACGTTTGACCTTAAGTTGAGACTAATAGGCACTGCCTAAGTCCCCACTCAAAACTCGTTAAACTTTTGTCCCGCACTCAGGACAAAAGTTATTCGTCGAAACATTCTTAGCGCCGCAACTCGGACAATAAACCAACTCCGCAGATTGCAACTTGCTACGATCGGGCAAACCAACCATTTGAGCGTTGCTCTTACCTGGAACTACCATCGGATAGCAGTTTTCATCCCTCGTCACCTTGACGTTCATCAGCACCGGGCCGTCGTGAGCGAGCATTTGACCGATCGCATCTTTGAGTTCCTCCGGTTGCGAAACCAGCATCCCCTTCACGCCATAAGCTTCAGCCAGCATCACAAAATCCGGCATCCCCACAGTCATATTCGACGAGGAATAACGCTCCCCGTAGAACGCCTGCTGCCACTGCCGCACCATTCCCTGCCAGCCGTTATTTACAATCACAATCTTGACATTAATGCCGTATTGTGCTAGTGTTCCCAATTCTTGAATATTCATTTGCACGCTAGCATCGCCAGCAATACAAATCACTTGCTCATTGGGTAGCGCCATTTTCGCGCCCATAGCAGCCGGCACCCCGAAACCCATCGTGCCCAAACCAGCGCTCGAAATCCAGCGGCGCGGCCCGTTGTTCAAGAATTGAGCCGACCACATTTGATGTTGACCGACATCCGTTGTGTAGTAAGCATCCGGCGCTTGAGTAGCCAACTCCGAAATCACCTCTTGCGGAGACAAAATGTCTGGGTAATGAGGCACAACTAACGGATAGTCCTGTTTCCACCGATCGATCCTGTGCAGCCATTCCGCAGTCTGTCCGGTCTTTCCCGAAACTCCAGTTTCCCGACAGCGGCGCAGCAAATCGAGCAAAACTTGGCGGACATCTCCGACAATCGGCACATCCGGGCCGCGATTTTTGCCTACTTCCGCCGGGTCGATATCGATGTGAATCACCTTAGCGCGCGCGGCAAACTCGTCTAATTTGCCCGTCACGCGATCGTCAAACCTCGCCCCCACAGCAATCAGCAAATCGCACTCGGTAACGGCAAAATTAGCGTAAGCAGTCCCGTGCATCCCCAGCATTTTCACCGACAAAGGATGGTTTTCGTCAAAGGAACCTTTGCCCATCAGCGTTGTCGTGACCGGCAATTGGAAAAGTTCGGCCAGTTCCTTAATTTCTTCGTGGGCCGCCGCTGCGATCGCCCCGCCCCCCACATAAAGCAAAGGACGCTTTGCTTCCTGCAGCAAATAAATTGCTTGATTAATCTGCCGAGGATTTCCCTTCACCGTGGGCCTATAGCCCGGAATTCTCACCGATCCGGGTTCCACGGGCAGATAGTCAAATTCTTCTAAACCCACATCCTTGGGTACATCAACCAAAACAGGCCCCGGCCGCCCTGTACTCGCGATGTGGAAAGCTTCTGCCACAATTCGCGCCATATCTCTCGGATCGCGCACTACATAGGAATGCTTGACTATTGGCAGGGTAATCCCGTAAATATCTGTTTCCTGAAACGCATCAGTGCCGATCGCCGGACGGGGCACCTGACCGGTAATAATAACCATCGGGATCGAATCCATGTGGGCCGTCGCAATCCCCGTCACCAGATTAGTTGCGCCGGGCCCGGAAGTAGCGAAACACACCCCAACTTTTCCGGTAGCGCGGGCGTATCCGTCAGCCGCGTGAGCAGCACCTTGCTCGTGGCGCACTAGAATATGTTTGATGGCGCCAGTTTCTTCGGCGCGGTAGAGTTCGTCGTAAAGCGGCAGAATTGCACCGCCGGGATAACCAAAAATATGCTTGACGCCGTGGCGGATCAAGCTGTCAATCAGAGCAAATCCACCAGTTGCACGTCTGATGGTCACTTTAGTTTTTAGTTGCACAGAATTTCCTTCCTTAAACTAATTATGATTTTTAATGAAAGCTTTTCTACTACTTTAATCTTAATTAATGAAACTATGAAAATTTAAGTGGTGAGATTTTACGAAAGATTTCGCGCTCGGAGAGGGTTCGCCCGATCGAGACATTGTGGAACAGCAGAGGAAGAAAATAAACACAGGAAATCGCGGTTTCTATGCCGGTTTACCGTTATATGACGCTTGTATAGCATTCGTGATTCGGCATTCGACAAGAAAAACTAATCGTTTGAGCAATTAAGAACGTCCTAATCATCAGGGCGGTTGCTATGTTATGGATCGATCGCCGAAAGAAAGCCCTCTTCCCTCTTACCATTGGTGTCAACACTAGCCTAAAACCCTTGATAAATCTTGTTTAGACGCGAGTGTCGATCCCGCTCCCATTCCCGTTAAGAAGGGAAACTAAACAGAATGCTCCGGTTTCCCCCGACTATCCGGGGATCTGGACAATCATCGTCAAACAGTAGATCGGTACTACATTTGACGTTAAGTTGACACCCATCCCCTCTTCTATCTGCCTTCTGCCTTCTGCCTTCTGCCTTCTGCCTTCTGCCTTCTGCCTTCTGCCTTCTGCCTTCTTCCTTCTTGCCAGAGTTCACAGTGCGTCCTGCAATACTTTCCGAGTATGTTTCCAAGCTGCCATGCCCATCACCGAGACCAAAAAGCCCAAACTCAGCAACACGATCCGCAAGCCCTTGTCATTCGAGCCGACGGCTTGGCTGACAGCATCAGTCACCGGGCCAGTAATCGCTAAAGGCAGGCTCAGAGCAATATTAATCGCATTGTTTTCCAATCCAAAGACTTTGCCCCGCATAGATTCGGGAGTTTTTTCTTGAATCAGAGCCTGCATCGGGCCGTTAATTAAGGAAGCACCAAAACCAAACAGAGCACTCAATCCGAATCCCACCCACAACTGTCGAGTAAAGGCAAACATTGCTAATACAAAACCCATCATCAAGAAACCGATTAAAGGCAGAGGTTTGTGGTGCATTCGATGACCCCAGTGTCCCAAAAAGGCTGCGCCGAAGACCATTCCGACTCCCGCTGCCGCCAGCAAAAAGCCAAATTGAGTTTCTTTGAGACCTATTTTGCCTGAAAGCGCAATCGCCAGCACCTGAAGCGCGGCAAACACGGAATACAAAATTGTCAACTGCACCATCGCGTTGCTGACAAGGTGATTGTGTTTCAAATAGCGCAAACCTTCTTTGAGGTCTTGCCAAGGATGGACGTTTTTGCCACTGCTGCCGGCATGACCTTCTTTGATCTGCATGGCATAGATCAAACCTGCTGAGATCAGGTACAACCCGCCCAGCAAAAACTCTTGAGAAGCTGCTCCGAAGCTGTGTTTGACCCAACTAAACAGCGGTTCGCCGATCGTCATCCCGACAATAATCCCGCCCATTGTGGAGGAGGCGAACAGAGCATTTGCCGACATCAGTCCCTCTCGCCCTACGGTCAGGGGGATTGCAGCCTGCTCTGCCGGAGCAAAAAATTGCGTTACGGTAGAGATTAAAAACGTCATCGTCAATAAAACCACAAAAGCTTTGGGCAAAAACGGCAAAGCTACAATCAACGCGGCTCGAATCACGTTGCAGGCAATCAGCATTTGCTTTTTAGAAAAGCGGTCTACGACGATACCGGCGGCGGAACCAAAGACGATCGCCGGCACGGTGTAGGCAATCATCACCGCTGACAGCATAGAATTTTCCGAATGTTGCCAAGAAACAGGCCAGGGTCGGTAGTCGCCTGTTTTCAGCAGAATAATCAGCAATACGTAAAAGATTTTATCCGCCACTTGGGCCAATAACTGGCCCGTCCACAAGGCGAGGAAGGGGCGATTTCTCAGTAGGGCATCAAGCCCGCTGCGGTCAGGGGGAGGGCTAGCTGGGTGCATAGGAATAGTTTAACTGACCGCCTCTGGCAATTATAGTTTTCAGCAATACGTGCAAATCTCACATAGCAAAGCGGAAACTCGGAAAACTCCTGTCTCCTAGGTTCTTTTTCTGTTTTAGCAGATCGGCGGGGGACGGCTGCTGCTGTCTTCTTAACTCTACCGCGATCGGCCGGAACCGAGAACCCGCGCCCCCGGAAAATCGGAGAATATTGTTAAAGGTTGGCGTGCATTTCATCGCGAGTACAAGATAGGGTAATATACTTGACAAAATACTTGCTGTTGGCCGTGATATTAAAAGATGTCACGCCGATTAAGTAATATAACGAAGGTACTAACTGTTAGGAGTGAGAAACTTGAAAAAGGTTGAAGCTATTATTCGCCCCTTTAAACTAGACGAAGTGAAAATCGCACTCGTCAATGCTGGTATTGTGGGGATGACTGTTTCTGAAGTTAGAGGTTTTGGCCGTCAGAAGGGCATGACAGAACGCTATCGCGGTTCTGAGTACACCGTTGAGTTCTTGCAAAAGCTCAAGGTCGAGATTGTTGTGGAAAACGATCAGGTTGACATGGTGGTTGATAAAATTATCGCGGCTTCCCGCACGGGCGAGATTGGCGACGGCAAGATTTTCATCTCTCCTGTAGAACAAATTATTCGGATTCGGACTGGGGAAAAGAACTTGGAGGCAATCTAAGATACTGGGGCATTGGGCATTGGCCAAACAGGGCATTGGTAATTGGTCATCGGTAACTAATCATTGCCAACGAAAAACCTCTTTCCTGTTTACTTTTGATACCTAAGTGTCAATATCCAATGCCACAGTTACCCCATGTTTTGGCTTTTTTCTTCAGTAGGGGTTGACAAAGTTCGCCATTTGTGGTATAAGAGCGTGGAAGGCTCGGCCGCGGTGAGAGTGCGATCGCTTGATATCCGGTGTCATTTCGGCAAAAGTCTGTTGCTGTGCGGGTACGTAGAAAATGGGGTCATATCCGAAACCTCCCGTACCGCGAGGAGTGTGGAGGATTTCGCCTCGGCAAATTCCTTCTACTTGCAAGGCAATTGTACCGTCGGGACGGGCGATCGCGATCGCGCAAACAAATTGTGCTTCCCGGTTTTGTTCGCTTCCCAATTCTTTGAGAAGTCGAGATATCCTGTCAGCATCGGTTTTGCCGTAGCGCGCCGAGTAAATCCCAGGTTGGCCGTCGAGTGCATCTACCATTAAACCAGAATCATCGGCGATCGACCATTTGCCCGTTGCTTTCGCCACTTCAGACGCCTTCAAGCAAGCATTAGCAATAAAAGTTTCGCCTGTTTCCTCGATTTCCAACTCTTCCGGTTTGAGCTCCAATTCCCATCCCAAATCCTGAAGATAAACTTGCATTTCCTTTAGTTTACCCGGATTGCCCGTAGCTACAACTAGCAATTTGCGATCGGTCATTATTTCTCTTAAAACTTACGGCTCCATATTAACAAAAGATTGGGAAAATGGTTGCAACAAAATTCCCAAAATCTTATCAACATCTTGAATATAGTATTCAATCGGATCGATATAAACAGTAGTTTCCTCCAAAATCAAGAATTTCCAGTTCGTACCCGTCGTCACCGCGCCGTAAATGCGATCGACCTCAGTGTCTTGGTTGTGATTGAAACATTGGGCCGCTACCATTGCGGCGACGCATTGACCCAAACCGCCAATGATATCTTCCTTTTTTGCCTCAAAAATTGTTATAACCGGAGCACTGATGAACAATTGTTCTGAAGAACCGCTAATAATATAGTCGCAAAATCCTTGCAAGCCTCTTTCTGGATCTACAGTAAAATCCTTACCGGAAAAAAGAGAAACTCGTTTGTTTAACAATCGCCTAACTTCTGCTAATATCGGGGCAATCAAAAATTCTGATCGCGCTTTTTCTGTGGAAATAAAAGTTGCTAGCGGTACATAATCAATCAGGATTGTGGTTAAAATTTCTGAAGGTGAAACTGGTTTTGTGTCGGCAAATAAATTGCGGCTTTCATCTAAGGTTAATCCAAAGTCTTTTTTGACTCTCGCAAGGCTGAAATCGCTGTAAGCCATTTGCTTTTATCCTAAAATTAATCTCATCTAGGAATAGTATTTCATTGTGAGTAATATTTTTTTTACCGCAGAGGCCGCAGAGGCCGCAGAGAAAGAGAGATTTGAGATCGAGTCATCCGCGTTCATCTGCGTTTATCTGCGGTGGAAAAGTCCGATTAATTATGCGCCCAATTTTTCGCCCAGTTTAAGTTTTGCATAACTTCTTTCAATGTCGCTGCTTCTGAATACAGCCGCAACACTGGTTCGGTTCCGCTAAACCGAATTAACAGCCAACTTCCGTCGGATAAACGGAATTTATATCCGTCAACTTTGTTGCAATCTACAACTGCTTTGCCGGCGATTTCTGTTAAGGGTTGATTTTGCAGCAACGACAGCAAACGCGACCTTTCTTCCATGTTTGCTAGGTGCAAGTCGATTCTGTCATAAGCTGAGGTAAAGCTTGTTTCTTGTTGCAGCCGGCTGTAAATTTCGCTTAAGTCTTCCCCGGATTTGACAACTGCTTCTAACAAGTACAGCGCTGACAGCAAAGCATCTCGTTCGGGAATGTGTGTACCGTAGCCAATTCCTCCCGATTCTTCGCCGCCGACTAAGACTTGGGTGGTTAACATTCGATCGGCTATATACTTGTAACCGATCGGCGTTTCAAATAATGGCAAGTCGTACAGCTTGGCAATTTTGGGAATTATGTCTGAACCGCTGACTGTTTTGATGACTTCTCCGGTCAAGCCGCGGCGTGAAGCTAAATGTTCGATTAATATGGGAACTAGGATTTGTGAACTGAGGAAGTTGCCGCTAGAGTCAACGGCTGCAATTCGATCGCTATCTCCGTCAAATACAAATCCGATGGACAAACCAGAGCTTTTTCGCTGGTGAGTACGCATCACCCGAAATAACTGCGACAGGTAGCGCGGCAAAGGTTCCGGTGCACCGCCGCCAAACAGCGGATCTCGATCGCTGTTGACTTCGTGCACTGTTTCTTCTAAAATTTGAGCTAGTCCTCCGGCGGCGGCACCGTGCATTACATCTACAAATACTGTAATTTTACCGCTGGCGATCGCTTCTTTAATCGCCTCAATATCTACCATTTCCCGCAAGGTTTTGCAGTAAGCTGGCCAAGGATTGAAATTATCCAATTTGCCGGGAGTTGCTGAAAGTGCCGCGGGATTTTCGAGTTTTGCTTCTATCTGTTGAGTAACTTCGGGGGAAACTGAACCGCCAAATCCGCCCTTGACTTTTAACCCTAAATATGCACCGGGATTATGGCTGGCGGTCAGGACGATCGCACCCAAAGCATTTAATTGTTTGGCAGCTAAACTGAAAGCTGGAGTGGGGGCGTAGGATTCGCTCAGCAGCACGTCAAATCCTGCGTTTTGGACGGCAACAGCCGCTGTGAAGGCAAATTCTTCAGCCAGAAATCGGCGGTCGTAACCGACAATTACGGTACCGCTGCTGCCATCGCTGCCGCCGGTTTGTGCAAGAACTTGTGCCGCTAAGGGAGCGACTAACGCTACGCGATCGAATGTAAAATCGTCAGCAATGATGCCGCGCCAGCCATCTGTACCGAATTTGATAGGATTCATAGTCACAAGTCATGAGTCACCCGTCTATTTTATGGGTTTATCAGTCGATCGTCATCCGATTTTAGATTTTAGATTTTAGATTTTAGATTTTGGAATTGCTTCCACAGCCTTTACTCTGGCTATTGACCGAAAGCATCCAGGATACAAGCCCCCGGATTCATTCCGAAAGCAGACTCAGGATCCAGAAATAAAAAACCTGTATCCGATGAAACTTGCCCCCCGAATTTATCCGTGGGGTCAATGCTTCAATTCTCAAATCTTTAATCTAAAATCTAAAATCTAAAATCTAAAATCGATTGACTGTTGACAGTTGGCTGCTGACTGTTGGCTGTCGTTAGCCTTGCTTGATAGATTATGTTGGGCGGCGTGAAACGGAAGGTTCGTCTCTCAACCCAACCTACTAATTACTGTTAACTGCCAAATGCCAAATGCCAACTGTCAACTGTCAACTGACTAAAAGAATGCCGGTTGGTGGCGGATCAAATTCAGGAATTCTTCGCGAGTTTTCTGTTCCTCTTGAAACACGCCCAACATGGCACTCGTAACCGTCCAAGCACCGGGTTTTTGCACACCCCGCATCGTCATGCACATATGACTGGCTTCCATGACTACAGCTACTCCCTTCGGTTCCAATATTGTCTGAACTGCTTCGGCAATTTGGCGCGTCAAACGTTCTTGCACCTGCAATCGGCGGCTGTACATCTCGGCAATTCGGGCTAATTTGCTCAATCCCACTACTTTTTGGTTGGGAATGTAAGCAATGTGAACTCGGCCCATAAACGGCAGCATATGGTGTTCGCACATACTGAATACGCTGATGTCTCGCACCAGTACCATTTCGTTGTGACCTTCGTCAAAGATAGCGCCGTTGAGGAGTTCTTCGAGGGATTGACTGTAACCACTGGTGAGAAACCGCATTGCTTCTGCTACCCGTTTTGGGGTTTTGAGCAATCCTTCGCGTTCGGGGTCTTCTCCTACTCCCAGCAGCATTGTCCGAACGGCCTCCATCATTTCTTCCAGGCCTACTTCTGAAGCTATGGGCACGCTGGATTCTTGGCCGTGGGAGGAATTGCGATCGGGTCGAGTGGGGATGCGCGGGGAGTTGTTCTCTGCGGTTTGTAACAGTTTCATGCTGTCAGTCGAGATTGAAATCGAGCCATTGGAATCGGCGGAAGATGCAATTGTCATAACAAGTTGGTGTGAGGGTGAATCGATTTTCGATTTTTGATTGGGGGATATAGCTAGAGATTCAAAGATTGTTGAATTCGAGAAAAATCCAGCAGTCTAAAATCTCAAGTTCACAAAACTCCTGCGTTGGACATGAGCGTGATTTCTTCAATTACTGCACTTGCTGGCAACTGAACTGCGTGCAGAATTGATTGGGCGACGATTTCTGGGGTTAACATGGCGGTGCGATCGAAGTCGGCGTCCACGGTGTCTGTGTCCCACATGGGAGTGTTGACAGAACCCGGACAGATTGCTGTTACGCGAATTCCGTGAGCCCGTTCTTCGGCGGCTAAGGTTTTAGACAAAGCCATGAGACCGAATTTGCTGACGCAGTAGGCTCCCCAGTTGGGGAAGGTTTGGCTGCCTGCGATCGAGGAAACGTTGATGATGATTCCCGATCGGCGATCGCGCATGGAGGGCAAAACTCCTAGAATGCACTGCCAAACGCTAGTCAGATTGAGGTCTAGAACGTTCTGCCAGTCGGCTAGGGACGTTTCCGTCAAGGAGCCGGTGTAGCCCATCCCAGCGCTGTTGACCAGGATATCTACGGAACCCAATTGAGCTGCGATCGCGCTGATGCTGCTTTGCACTTGCTCAATTTTTGCCAAGTCTAAGGGATAAGCTTCTGCTTTCACTCCGACTTCTCGGGCTGCTGCGGCAACGGCTTCTAAGTTTTCTGACTCTCGGCTAACTAAGGCCAGATTTATGCCCTCGGCGGCGAACGCTAGAGCCGTCGCTTTGCCAATACCGCTGCTGGCTCCGGTAATCAGAGCCTGCTTTGTTGTGGGATGGTTCATTCAGTGTCCTAATACTTTCGCTCGGCAACTCCCTACAGCGTTGCAGCCTTCTGAGGCAAATTAGACAACTGTCTGCTGCGGGTGATAACAGTTAATTATGAGATGAACATTAAGAACTGTTAAGCCGTGTCACCTGAGAAATTATAACACTGCTGACAGAGCCACAGAATAATGAGCTGTGAGTTATGAGTTTAAAGTAAGAGATTTTTAACTCATAACTCACAGCTCTGAATCGATCGGCTCAAGCAGAAATTTCAGTGAATACACCGATGTGGCGAAACTTTTGATACCGGAGCTCGCGTCGCTGCTGACTCGTAAGCTGGGTTAGTTCTGCTAAGTTTTCTAACAAAGCTTGTTTGAGTATGGACGCAGCTTTGAGGGGATTCGAGTGAGCGCCGCCGATCGGCTCTGGTACTATTTGATCGAGAATGCCGAGGTTTTTCAAATCCCAGGAAGTGATTTTGAGAGCTTCTGCGGCCAAGTTAGCTTTACCAGAGTCTTTCCAGAGAATGGCCGCGCAAGCTTCGGGGGTGGCGACGGTGTAGACGGAATGTTCCAGCATCAACAGTCGCTCGCCGACACCGATACCCAATGCGCCGCCGGAACCACCTTCGCCAATGACGGTGCAAATAATGGGAACGTCGAGGCGAAACATTTCTCGGAGGTTACAGGCGATCGCCTCTCCCTGTCCGAGCTGTTCTGCTTCTAAGCCCGCCCAAGCCCCCGGAGTGTCGATAAATGTGAAAATTGGCATTCCGAAGCGATCGGCGTGTTCCATCAACCGCAGGGCTTTGCGGTAGCCGCCGGGAGCAGCCATGCCGAAGTTGCGGGCGATATTGTCTTTTGTGTCGCGCCCTTTTTGATGGCCGATGATGACTGTGGGACGCCCGTCTATGCGGGCAATTCCGCCGACGAGGGCCGGGTCGTCTCCGCCGCGCCGATCGCCGTGAAGCTCGATCCACTCGTCGCTAATTGCCTGAATGTAATCGAGGGTGCTGGGGCGGCGCGGGTGACGGGCGAGTTGCAGCCGCTGCATGGGGGACAAGCTGCTGAAAATTTCTTGTCGCAGTTGGGCTGAGCGAGCTTCTAGTTTGCGAATTTCGTCGGTGACATCGACGCTGTTTTCTGCGGCGAGTTCGCGAATCTGGTGAATTCGGGTTTCGAGTTCGGCCAGGGGCTTTTCAAAATCTAAGAGTAAGGGTTTACGGTCTGGGTTTGGCACGCGGATAATTTCTATAAGGTTTTGTCAGGTTTTGTCGATCGACTCTTTCGAGATCCTACCGTGTCAGGGTATGCTGTAAAATAGGGGAAATTTGGAAGTTTTGAATTATGAATTTTGCTTGGCTTCATACCGCGCTGGAAAACCAGGAGCTGGAGCTTCCTTTCAATTTTAAATATAATAGGTTAATCCGCATCCCTTCCGTCTGAATTCCCCCAACAGTCAACAGTCAACTGTCAACAGCCAACAATCAACTGTCAACTGTCAACTGTCAACTGTCAACTGTCAACTGTCAACTGTCAACTGTCAACTGTCAACTGTCAACTGTCAACATCAAACTGACATTAATAAAGGTCGGAAACCGTGTTTGACAGAAATCAGACCAATTTGCTCCATCTTCTCCACAGTAATTTGGTTCCGTCCCCAAGAAAAATTGGTATACAATTTTTCAAATTCCAGCAGCATTGATTCGGCAAAACAGGCAAACAACTGTCGGCCCGGTACATCCATATTGACAATCTTCATAATTTTCCACTCAATATCGAGGGAATGCTCCACAATCCCGCCATTGAGTACGTAAATTTCGGGATGCTGAACCTGAGTTGCCAGATTTTTCGGATAGCCACCGTCAATCAATAAACATGGTTGCTTCAATGTCTTAGGGTCAATTTCTACTCCCTTGGGCATACTGGCTACCCAGACTACAATATCGGCTTGGGGGAGGGCTTCTTCCAAGTCCATAATTTTGCCTCGGCCCAATTCCGATTGCAAATCTTGTAATCGTTCTTTGTCGCGGGCAATGAGCAACAATTCTGCTACATTTGTTTTAACATTGAGCCAGCGACACACAGCACTGCCAATATCGCCAGTAGCACCACAAACGGCTACCGTGGCTTTTGAAAGTTCAATCCCCAATTTAGGGGCTGCTTCTTCTACTTGGCGACACAGGATGTAAGCCGTGTGAGTGTTACCAGTGGTGAAGCGTTCAAACTCCAACTTGAGATTGCGAATTTGCTTAATTTGCTGCAAGTTGAAAGTCTCAAAAATGATCGAAGAAAAGCCGCCTAAAGCAGTGATGTTAATCCCGTTTTTTTGAGCGTGTGCCATCGCATTAAGGATTTTGCGAGTGGCTGCTTTAATCCGGCGAGTGGCTAGCATTTCTGGCAGAAAACAGGACTCGACATAGCGCCCTTCTATTTTTTGTCCAGTGATGCTTGTTACCGTGATCTGATCAACTATTTGAGGCGGTGCGCTGCACCAAAAATCGAGACCTTGATCGGCATATTCTGGATAGCCCAGCTCGTTAGCTACTGATTGGGCGTGTTCTAAGCTGGTTAAGTGACCGATTAGACCAAACATTAAGTTGTCAAATGAAGGAAGATGGAAGGTGGAAGATGGAAGATGGAAGATGGAAGATGGGAAGATTAAAAATTTATATTTTAAAATGAGTTATCCCATTTTTAATTTTTAATTTTTAATTTTTTTCCCATTCCTTATTTCCCAATTAACTAGGCTGCGAGGCCTTGTGCTGACATCCGCATGATATCGCGGTTGTTAAAGCCTATGTTGCCTAGAGCTTCGCCGTAGGCAATCATAAAGTCTTCGATTAAAGCGTCTTTTTCCATTCCCAAGACGCGGGCATCGTCTGCGACAGCGTTTAGCAGCTTCCAGATGATGGGGAGGTTTTGGCGGTTGGCGGCTTCTAGTTCCGCTTTGGATTCCTCAAAGTGAGCTTGCAGCCAGACTTCCCCAAAGTTGAGGTGGCTGTATTCTTCTTTGACGACGCCTTCGGTGATTTTGCGAGCAAAGTCATCGGCGACGGGGATGTAGATGTTGTAAGCTGCGATCGCAAAACACTCGATAATTAGCGATTGAATCAACAAGCAAGTTACAATCTGACCTTGGGCCGCTGCCGTCTGGAAGTTTTTGTGCAATTCCGAAAAGAACTGCTTCGCAAATGCCATGTCGGGCGTGACTTTAAGATTCCGGCCACAAGCTTGGAAGCCTTTCATGTGGCGGTTCTCCATCTTGGACAAGCCAATTAACTCTGCTTTTTTGTCAGCCAACAGTTCGGCCAGTGTCAGGTAATTGTCGTGAGCTTCTTGTTCGCCTTCAATCACAATGGCGTTGATGCGGCTGTAAGCATCTTTGTAAGTTTCGGTTTGAAAGTCAATTGTTGGGCTGGCCTCAAGCTGGGGCATAGATATCTAGTCTCCTTATATAAGCTTGTGGGATGTTTGGAAACCCCTTTAAAATGGGGGGTCAGTGACAGTACACTTTACCTATTTTGAACGCACCCCATCTAAATCACAGATTATAGCTGAGGATTCTTTCGACAAAGAACTTTTCTTTGACTATCCGGGAAAAACTGGCGTCCTCAGCGTGTTGGCCGGACTTTTGCCCTCGAACACTCCAGAAAGACTATCGCTAGAATGCTATCTATTTACTAATTACTGGAATTAGTCGTTAGTCGATCTTTTGCCCGGAAATAGATGATAGAAATACGGTCTATGTCTCCACCTTTAAAGGTTTTACAGTACCAAATCTATCTCTAACATTATATCCTAACCACAACTTCCTCGCTGGGTACTCCTTCTTTCCCTCTACCACATATTATGTTGTATGGGAATCCTCTGGGAGGCGATCGGGTTGGAGAACCTCACAGGCTTATTATTTTAGGTTAATTCACAAATTTATGGGTAAATCCTTTGACAGGTCTCAAGCGCTGGAACTGCTGAGTTTTATTTTGTTGCTGGCGGGGGCTGCGCTGGTGCTGCTGCCACTGGCTGCTGTATTTTTGGTTTCTTTATCACCATCTGGTGTTGGTGTCAAGGCCACAGGCTTGACTTTTGCGAACTATCAGGAGGCTTGGCGACGGGGCAATTTTTTGTTGGCATTCCTTAATTCTACTCTAGTGGCGATCGCAGTGACGGGTTTTCAGGTTGTGACTTCTGCTTTGGCCGGTTATGCTTTGGCCAGACTGAAGTTTCGGGGGCGACAGGCCGTAGTTTTGGGGGTTTTGGCGACGCTGGTAATTCCGTTTCAGCTTTTGGTGATTCCGATTTTCTTGGTTTTGAAGTGGGGCCATCTGCTGAATACTTACGGGGCGCTGATTTTGCCGACGGCTGCTAACGGTTTTGGGATTTTTCTGCTGCGGCAGTATTTTATGACTGTTCCCGTGGAGTTGGAGGAGGCGGCAATGCTGGATGGGGCTAACCGCTGGCAGGTTTTGTGGCAGGTGATGCTACCTTTGGCCCGCCCTGCTTTGGTGACGCTGTTTTTGTTTACCTTTATCGGGGAGTGGAACGATTTGTTTAAGCCGCTGGTGTTTACGACGCGGCCGGAGTTGCGGACTGTGCAGTTGGTTCTGGCTGAGTTTCAGGAACAGTTTACTAGCAGTTGGCAGTTGTTGATGGCGGCGGTGGTAATTGGAACTGTACCGGTGGTGTTGCTGTTTTTGGCCGGTCAGCGGCAGTTTATTCGGGGGATTGCGGCGACGGGGATTAAGAATTGAGTTTGAGATGCTTGGCAATTAAGTTTGTAGTCATTTGTTGAACCATTCTCCAGAACAGGCAAGATGCCTGTTCCACAAATACTAAATGTTCTTGTGGAACAGGCATCTTGCCTGTTGCTGACATTGGTGTGAAGTCAACTCCAAGCGGACTAACAGATAAAGGGGATATCAAAGCTGTATTATGTGAATCTATGCAAAAGCTCGGTTTGTTTTTATTTATCGTATCTTTTCTACCGTGGTTGGCAGTCTTTTTTGTTGTGCCATTCCTGCCGCTGGACATTACCCAAAAAACTACTTTATCTTTCGTTCTGGCTGTTGGGGCGGAAGTTTGTTTTTGGATTAGCGTAGTGCTGTTGGGGAAAGAAATAGTTACCAAATATCGGCGTTATTTGCATCCCTGATATCTTTGGAAAAAACTTAGAAATTTTAACCGCAGATGAACAGGGTTCGACGCAGATAATGAGCCTGGATGTTGGCTTTTATCTGCGGTCAAGGTTGAGCTATTCGCTGAAAATTTGCAAGCGAATAGAGCGTTCTCCGTCTCCGAAATCCACTTCAATCTTTTCTCCCGAAAGACTGTCCAAGCATCCCAAAAGCAACCGCAAATTCGGTGTGCTTGCTCCTGTATCCACGTATAATCTATCTGCCAAACTGCCTAAACGCTTCCAAATTGTGTAGAGTTTGACTACTGTTTGTTCTAGCTGTGCGGCTTGTTTTACAACGTCGGCGGTGGTTCCCAAACAGCCTACTCGCAAAGATTCTTCTAAGGCCATTTCCATGTCTAAGTGAGACTGATTGAGAGCTTGCACTTGGGCAGCGGCGTCGAGATATTTTGATAAGTTCTTGGCGTCGGATGTTAGCTGTTTGACAGTATCTACGTCGGGATTTTCTGCTACTTCTTTTTGAATTTCGCTTTGGTGAGATGGGGACAGTTTCTCCATTTCTTTGACTAAAGGAGCGAGGTAGCGGGAAGGTAGAGAACCGGTAGATGCTTTTTCTTTGACTTCTTCGGGCAATAATTCTGAGTTCATTGCCATCCATTCGTCGGATAGTTGTTTGACTTCGCGGCGGGTGATGCGATCGCCATTTGCTGCTGCATCTGTTACCATTTGCTGGACTTCGGGAGATGCTTTGGCGGTTTCTACAAAGGCTCTTTTGCTGAAGTTTCTAATGGAATTTGGGTCTAAATCTCCTTGCTGGATCAGAGTATCAGCACTATTAGCTAATTCTATCAAAGAATAGGCTTGACTTTTGCCAATTTCTCTTTCTTTGAGCCAGTTCAAAAACCCTGTGCCGCGTCCTTCGCCGCCTTTTTTTTCTCTGTCTCGGACTGTTCGGAGAATGCGTCCCCGCCAAATGTCGGTTTGCAAGTCGAAGCGATCGCACACTTTCCAGGCATTGTCAACCTGATTTTCAAAATCAAAGTCGGGTATTTGTTCGTCTTCGGGGTCTGGCAATTGGAAATTGATATCGGTAAAGCCGTTGAGGGCTTCTGCAAGTTCTGCGGGATTTAGGGGGACTTCAGCCATTAGGAAAAATTTGTGTAGTGCAACAGCCGGTTTAATTGGTAACTTGCACGGGTTGACAGTTGAGACGCTATATGTAGCGGTAAGGTAGGCAAGATTTACCTACTAATAGAGTTTTTGTGCAAGTCATATCATTATTGCACGATGAGGTGCGATCGGCGAAAAGATACCCAAAATGACTCCGGGTACGCCCCTGATGGGACTTGAGGCGAGTGCTGGCTGTGGGGGGATTGAATTAAAGTGAATTAGGATATTATAGGATGGGATTACCTACTGTACTCGATCGCCAAGTTTGGGAATATGCTTGTCAGCCTGACTATAATTTAAGTAGCTGAAAACTCAAGTTAATTTATGCCAGCTAAAGATTTTTTTCACAATACTGTTAAAACATCTCTCGAAAAAGATGGGTGGATCATCACTGACGAAAATCTATTCATTGAAGTTGAGGATGTTGATTTTTACATAGACTTAACGGCAGAAAAAATCCTCGTAGCTGAAAAAACTGGTAAAAAGATTGCAGTAGAGGTAAAATCTTTTCTAGGAGCCTCCGACGTGACTGAGTTTCACAGTGCACTCGGTCAATGTCTCAACTACCGTTCAGCATTGAGATTGACCGAACCAGAGCGGACTTTGTATTTGGCTGTTCCTGAAGATGTTTACAATGAATTTTTTAGTCGTAGGTTTATTCAAAGAGTGATAGTAGAACATCAACTAAAATTATTAATTTTCAACCCAACTCAAGAGGAGATTGTGCAATGGAGGGATTGAATTACAGTGAAGTGGTACAAAGGATTCTTAAACACCACGTAGAAAATCGCTTAAATAGTAAGACAGAAGTGCATTTGATATTTGATACGGAACGATCTCGCTATCAATTATTGCATATCGGTTGGGAAGATTTGAGCCGAGTATTCGGTTGTATCATCTACGTGGAAATTAAAGATGGTAAAATTTGGATCGAACGGGATGGCACGGAAATCGGAGTTGCTAATGAATTGGTTGAAGCTGGAATTCCAAAGCAAGATATAGTTTTGGCTTTTAAAGCCCCATATAGACGGAAATTTACGGAGTTTGCTGTTGGTTGATGCTATAAGTGCGATCGGCTAACAGAGAATATAAGGGGCGATCGCGTTTTGCTTTCTCATCAGAAATCAATAGTTTCAGTTACTATTATGTTGATTGTACGAGAGCTAAGTGCTGCTTATTGTACTCTATTGCTTTGTTATAGTCTCCTAAAGCAGAGAAAGCTTTACATAAATTAAGTAACGTTCGCTCTTGAGCCGAGCGTTGTCCGATTTCCCGTACAATAGTTAAACTGTGTTGGTAATAGTTGATGGATTGAGGATATTTTCCTAGCGAATAGTAAGCAACTCCCAGATTTAACAGTGCGGTTCCCTCACCGTTGCGATCGCCGATTTCTCTTGCAATGGTTAAACTTTGTTGGAGGTAGTGGATGGCTGGGGAATAATCTCCTAACGAAAGGTAAGTATTTCCCAGATTTGTCAGTGCCTTCCCCTCACAGTTACGATCGCCGATTTCTCTTGCAATGGTTAAACTTTGTTGGAGATAGTGGATGGCTTGGGAATAATCTCCTAACAGACCGTAAGCAATTCCTAGATTTCCCAGGATAATTCCCTCACCGTTGCGATCGCAAATTTCCTGGATAATGGTTAAACTCTGCTGGAGATAGTCGATGGCTTGGGGATAATCTCCTAGCGAACGGTGAGCATTGCCCAAATTTCCCAGTGCGTTTCCCTCACCGCTGCGATTTCCGAGCTCCCGTGCTATGGTTAAATGCTGCTGGTGAAAGTCGATGGCTTGAGGATAATTTCCTAGCGAATCGTAAGCAACTCCCAGATTTCCCAATGCGCGTCCCTCACCGTTGCGATCGCCGATTTCCCGTGCAATAGTTAAACTCTGTTGGTGATAGTCAATTGCTTGCAGATAATTTCCTAGCGAATTGTAAGCATTACCCAGATTTCCCAGTGCGATTTCCTCCCCTTCGCGATTTCCCATCTCCCGTGCAATGGTTAAACTCTGTTGATGATAGTCAATTGCTGCGAGATATTTTCCTAGCCCATCGCAAGCATTACCCAAATTGCCCAGTGCGTTTCCCTCACCTTTGCGATCTGCAATTTCCTGGAAAATAGTTAAACCCTGTTGGTAATAGTCGATAGCTTGGAGATAATTTCCTAGCGAATTATAAGCATTGCCTAGATTTACTAGCGCGTTTCCCTCCCCTTCGCGATTTCCAATCTCCCGTGCAATGGTTAAACTCTGTTGATGATAGTCAATTGCTGCGAGATACTTTCCTAGCGAACGGTAAGAGCCTCCCAGATTGCCCAGTGCGCGGCCCTCACCTTTACGATCTGCAATTTTCCGAAAAATGGTTAAACCATGTTGGTAATAGTCAATAGCTTGGGTATAATTTCCTAGCGCATCGTAAGCATTGCCCAGATTTGCGAGAAAAACAGCATCCAGATTAGAGCTTAATTTGCCCACAATTTGCTTATAAAGCTCAATCAATTCCTTGTAGTAGCCCCACAGTGATAATTGATGGTGCAATTCCTCTTTGGTAGGTGTATCTAGTCGAATTGATATAATTTTGCTATTTCGCATCCAATCTTCTACCTTACCCAGATGATGAAAGGCTTCCAAATACCCCCGCACCTTCTCCAAATTAGTAGCATCTGACTTCGGTTTGTAATCCGTGATCCAGTTTACAACTGCTCTGTACTGAAGCCTCTGCTCCCGAGTAAGAAAATCGGCACGGAGATTATGAGGATTGATTCCTAACTTTTTCAAAACCAACTCACCAGATGGTGTTACATTATTTGTCATTGTGAATTTATATTTTTAACTTATGGTAGTATTAATCGATGGTCTATCGCCACACTGCGAATTAAATTATGTTGTCCCACCAGCCGATTATCCTCATCGTCAATTCCGCCATATTCAACTAAATACCGCTCGCGCAAAGTTTGCATTGCAGCTTTTTGCCGCTCCTCACTGTAACCCTCGTCTTCTAAATTAATCACCCACCACTTTTCTTTGACTTCGCATCGATAAATTGAAGCCATACAAAACAAAACATAAGCATCATAAACGTCATTTTTGAGCCTTTCAAATGTCTTCTCAATCCGTTCTTTGATCTTCCTTCGCAAGACCTTCGTGTATGAGGCTAACTGCCACCTATCCTCATCTCCTTGAACTATTCCTTCGTTACGCGCTTCATCAATAGCCTCTTTTACCTCTTCAATATAACGACTGTTATCTTTCCAATAAGCCCTGACTTTCCCTCCATAAGAACCCTTAATTTCTCCAGCAATTGTCCGCAAGGCTAAAGGATGTCCATCATAAACTTCCCCAATTACTCGCAGGGGACTATGCGGTAATTCCAAATCGCCATCTAGTTCAGCTTTTTGAAATAACGCTACCTGTTCGGGGATTTCTAATCCTTTCAAAAGTTGGCAAGACCAGAGATTTCTGTAGCGTTCGCACTCTGCTTCAAACTTAGTTGGCAAATCCTGAGATGTAAGAATGAACCGACTTTGACAAGATGATTCTGCCAACAAACTCACAAAAAACTTACCCCACCACTCATCGGCAAAATCACCCCAGCCCTCTTCTTCATTTCCTGTCAATAGGTACTCAAGAGAATCTATGAGAATTAAATACCGATTTTCCCGCAAGCGTTTGACTAACCGCCGTAACAATTGCTCTGGTTTACGCTCCTCCTTTGGGACAGTTTCTCCCCACTTTTCCAGCCATTCCAGCGCCACACTGGCAAAATCTGAAGCTTTTTTATCATCTTCAAAATTATCCCTGAGTTCCGTCCCATCTCCTCGCAATTCCTCTACTAACTTTTCAGCCAAAGCAGTTTTACCGATACCTGTAATGCCAACCAATAGCAAGACACGACAGGAAGAAGTGACGCGATCGCTCAACTGTTGAATCAGACTTTCTCGCCCAACCCACGCATCGTCATAGACGCTAAAGTCCATATATGATGCAGTTTGCATAGTTGGGGTGTTATCAACAATTTCTTCCCAGTTTTCTATGCCAACTGCTTGACAAATGGCAACAAATACATCTTGCTGAATAGGTATTTTACGTCTAAATCGCTTCAAGGTTGCTTCTGAAGTTTTCGCCGCGCTATACCAAGCAACTGCTGTTGCTTGCCAGCCTTTCTTTCTTCTTTCGCGATCGACAATTTCTAGTCCTTCTTTCGATGCTTTTAGAGAAACAGCCATGCTTCAATAAATTTAATTTAACAGAATAATCTAAATTATTACCTATCTAAAATGAAGCATTCCGCACAAATATTCGATTCATACCTGATAATTTCAGGATTTTTACCAGCTTTACTCAAAACATGGCTTTTGGGCGGTTCATTTTTGGCTCAGTTCGATCGGCAGCGACAGATATGAGCCAAAACTAGAACGCTCAAACCTTTGTACATCAGAGATTCTAGAGATGTGAGAGCAAATTGGCGCCAATTGAACTTCTCCAGCAATCACACATATCGGAGTAGTCAAAAGATGGAATCTCAAAATCAACAACCTATCACCCACAGTGAGCAACCTGCAACAACGCCTGGGCGAGTTGAAACACCGCAATTTTCGCAATATTGGGTAACACTACCTGAATTAATTTTGGCTGTTGCTACTCTAACTGGTGCAAGCGCTACTCTGACCCGTGCAATGACTGAGTTAGTTCGAGTCTTACGAGGGAAAGACAAGAAGAAATAATACAGGACTTACGCACTGCGACCAAAGAAACCGGGTTTTTGCGAGAAGACACGTTACAGCGCGCAGATTTGGTAAAAACCCGGTTTCTGACCACCCGTGCGTAAATCCTAAGCTACTCACTCAGAATGACAGCGCAGCTTACCGTCCAGATTTTCTCGGCGGTGTACCGTTAGCCCGCGAACGACGGATCAGCACGCTCATCACCTGCTTCGGATTAGCTGCACGTTGTACGGGGCTCCAATCGCCGACTTGGGCAAATCCTAGTCGGTACAAAGTGAGTATGGTTTCCCTGACACCCTTGGGCGAACCGACAACGGTTAACAGCACAACTTCCTGTTCGCATACTGCTGCTGAGTCGTCATTTGGGCGATCCTCTTCGAGGGCTTCGCTAACGGATTTGTTGTCGTCAGGCACGAATTCCTGTGACATAATATGTTCTCCTGGTTTTGGGTTTTCTAGGAAAACCCAAAAACCCAGCCGCCCCGCAGTTCAACACATAGCAGGGCGGCTACAGAGGATGTTAAGATACTCCGTTAGCCTCCAGACTGCTGGTATCAGTTTGGCGGTTAGCTGTCCATTGCTGCTACCAACAGCTTTGGGCAGTGCAACTAGATTTTTGGGCGACGCGGGCTGCCTCCTCTACAAGCAAGCAACCTCTCACTTCCAAGCGTAGCCGCAGATGGGGGCCGCCGTCAATCGATTTTAGATTTTAGATTTTAGATTTTAGATTTGGGATTTGGGATTTGGGATTGAAGAATTGAACCCCGGAGTAATCTGGGGACTTTGGGGGTTTTGATGCGGGATTGGCGGGTTTTGGGCGATCGCACCAATTCCACTCACAAAACGATCGCCTTTTCAACTTACCAACTACAACGGCGATACTTTATCGCGTTCAATCTCCTCGTGGGGAGCCGTTTTCCCGTTCAAAACTGTGCCATCATCGGGCATATTTTCTAATCGATCGCGCTTCTTAAAGCGATCGCGAGCCGAGACAACCACCACATACAGAACCGGCACCATAAACAAACTCAAGACAGTAGAAACAACCATCCCCCCGGCGATCGCATTCCCTAGCGATCGGCGACTCGCCGCCCCCGCACCTTCTGGGTTAATCAGAGGAGAAATACCCAAAACGAAAGCCAGAGAAGTCATCAAAATCGGTCGTAAACGCTCTTGAGAAGCCTCTACTGCCGCCTTAGCAATTGAATATCCCTGCTCCCGTAACTGGTTCGCAAACTCCACAATTAAAATTGCATTTTTACTAGCCAATCCAATCAACATCACCAAACCAATCTGGCAATAAACATCATTCGCCAAACCCCGCAACGACTGAGCTAAAAGCGCACCTAAAATCGCCAGAGGCACCGATAGCAAAATAATGAAAGGATCGACATAATTTTCGTACTGCGCCGCCAACACCAAGAACACAAAAATCAGCCCCAAACCAAAAATAATTGGTGCTTGACCCCCCGACTCAATTTCTTCTAAAGAACTCCCCGACCATTCATAGCCAAAACCCGACGGCAAAACTTGAGCCGCCACATTTTCCATCGATTTTAGCGCCTGTCCAGAACTCGCTCCCGGAGCCGGAGAGCCAGTAATTTCAATTGACCTATATAAATTGTAGTGGTTAACAGTTTGTGCCCCCACCACCGGAGTTATCTTCACCAAATTGCTCAAAGAAATCATTTCATTCTTTCCAGAACGCACATACAACTTTCCAATATCTTCAGGGTTATCACGAAACTGTTTATCCGCCTGGACATAAACCCGGTAATTGCGCTGCTGGAGGTTAAAATCGTTCACATACTGAGCACCTAGAGCCGTTTGTAACGTACTGAAAACATCATTAATGGGAATATCTAGAGCCTTAGCTCGATTGCGGTCAACCTCCACAATTAACTGAGGCGTATTCGCAGCAAACGTACTAAATACTGCTTGCAATCCCGGTGTCTGATTTGCCTGCTTCAAAATCCCGCCCATAGTCTGGACTAAGCCATCTAAACCGCTGTTACCTTTGCGGTCTTGCAATTGAAATTGGAAACCCCCAAATTGACCTAAACCTTGAATTGCAGGCGGATTCACAGGGAAAATTCTAGCTTCTGGAATCGCGAAAAACTTACCCCGCAACTTACCAATAATCGCTTGTACAGTTTGATCTTCTCCGTGACGTTCTTCCCAGCCTTTAAGTGTAGTAAATATAATCCCCTGGTTGGAACTGTTACCACTAAAACCAAAGCCACCTACAGAAAAAGTTCCCACAACTTCAGGAACTTTGAGGATTTCTTGTTCAACTCCGTCCATCACCTGCTGGGTGTATTGCAGCGAAACACCTTGAGGCCCTTGAATAATTGTCAGAAAATAACCCTGGTCTTCCTCTGGGATAAATGCTGTCGGTACTGCTAAATAAAGCCAAGCGGTGAATCCCAGAGAAGCAATAAACAACAGGGTAACAATGGTTTTAAATCGTGTTAAGAATATTAAGGAATCTCTATATTTCTTTTGCGTCCAATCCAGAAAAATATTAATGCGGTTAAACACCCAACCCAACGGGCCGCCAAACTTCTTACCTGGGCGCAGTAATATAGCGGCAAGTGAGGGAGTAAGAGTAACTGCCATAAAGGTAGAAAGCAGTACGGAAAAAGCAATTGTTAGGGCAAATTGTTTATAGAGTGCTCCCGTTGTCCCAGGGAAAAATGCCACTGGTACGAACACGGCCATCAATACTAAGGAAGTGGCAATTACAGCACTAAAAAGTTCCCGCATTGACTCGGAAGCTGCTTGGCGGGCATTCATACCTTGGCGGACTAGACGGTCAATATTTTCGACTACGATGATAGCGTCATCAACCACTAAACCTGTTGCTAAGGTAAGACCAAATAGAGACAAACTATTAATCGTAAAGCCGAATGCTTTGATAAAGGCAAATGTCCCAATCAAGGAAATGGGAATTGTGATGGTGGGAATAATCGTAGTGCGCCAATCTTGCAGGAAAACAAAAATAACTATCACCACTAGCAAGACTGCTTCAAACAGAGTTTTGACTACTTCTGCCATTGACTCTTGGACAAATTGAGTCGTATCTAGTGCGGTTCTATGTATCACCCCCGGAGGGAAGTTTTTCGCTAATTTCTCCATTTCTGCTTTGACGGCCTGGGCAACATTTAGAGCATTACTTCCTGGTAATTGGTAAATCCCTAAGCCCACCGCGTCATTACCTCGGAACCGCAGGAAAGAGTTATAATTTTCTGCTCCTAATTCTGCTCTACCAACATCTTTTAACTTAACTAAAGTTCCATTGGCTTCGCTTTTAATAACGATGTCTTCAAATTCTGTGGGGCTTTTTAGACGACTTTCTGCAGTCAAATCAATCTGATACATTTGCCCCTCTGGGGCGGGTTCTTGACCAATTCTTCCTACACCAACTTGCAAGTTTTGTTCATTAATTGCTCTTGTTACATCTTGCATTGTTAGATTACGAGCAGCTAATTTATTGGGGTCGATCCACAGGCGCATAGCATAGCGTCTTTCCCCAAAAATTCGCACGTCGCCCACGCCTTTTACTCTCTTTAAAGTATCGGCTAAATAGAGGTCGGCATAGTTGCTTAAAAATATGGTATCGTATTCTTTATTTTCGGTAAATAATCCTATAGCCAGCAGCAGGCTGTTAGATTGTTTTGTAACTGTAACTCCTGTGCGTTGTACGACATCTGGCAGTTGTGGTTGAGCAACTGCAACTCGATTTTGCACATCGACGGCGGCGATATCTTTGTCGCGGGAAGTATCAAAGGTGGCTGTAATGGTGCTAGTTCCACTGTTAGTGCTACTGGAAGTTAGATATTTCAGTCCTTCAATGCCGTTAATTTGCCTTTCTAGGATGTTTGTTACCGCATTTTCGACAACTTCAGCATTCGCACCGCTATAGTTGGCTGTGACGTTGATTTGGGTAGGGCTGATGTCGGGGAAGCGCTCGATAGGCAGGCTGGGAATGCTGATTGCGCCTACCAAAACAATAATTAAGGCGCAGACGCTAGCAAAGACAGGTCGTTTAATAAAGAAATCTGCAAACATTATTTGGGTAATGGGTAGTTGTTAGTTGATTATTCCTAATTCCTAATTGCTAATTGCACTTGATATCATGTCCGAGCGATTAAGCATAATATCCCGGTCGGGGCGGGTTTTTGAGATTGTCAATTATTAGCAGGTATTGTTGGTGAACCCGCCCCTACAAAAATCACGGTTGCTCGACCGGACATGATATGAGTCAAAAATTTAAATTGCCCCCTTGTTAAGAGCTGAGCAATCAAGTAGTTTCACATAAAGTACGTAGTTGCGCTTTAGCGCTCTTAAGAGGTGAATTAAGAGCGCCCAAGCGCAACAACATACCTTATTTTTTGCCCCCTACTGGTAAATTTTTCCCTGCTCCTTCCCCTTCCTCTTGAGCCATAATGGGAACACCGTCTGTCAGATTAAGGATGCCTGCGGTAACAATTTTTTCCCCGGCTTGCAAACCTTCGATAACTTGATAATTATTCCCCTCAATGGTTCCCAATTTCACGGACTTTTGCCGCGCTACTAAAGGTGGCATTCCAGGTTTTGGCTGTTGTGGCTTTTGAGCTGTGAAGACAAAAGTTTCTCCACCTAAGCGAGTGACTGCTGTTACTGGAACTAAAATTCCGGGGCTCTGTTTCCAGATGACTTTAGCTTTTACAAACTGGAGATTAAGCAGTTCGCCGCTGGGGTTGGGAAAGGTGGCTTTAGCTAAAATTGTTTGGGAATTGGCACTGACGTTGGGGGAGATAAAACTGATTTGACCTTGGGCGATCGCCTTGCCTTGAGCGTCGAGCATTTGTACTGGCAGCCCTAAGCGTAATTGAGGCTGCCGTTCCAAAGGAATTGATAACCGCAAGTCTAGCAATTGGTTCTCAGTCAGGGTGGCAATGGCATCACCTTTTTGCAAGAAATCACCTACTTTCACTGGTATGTCGCCGATGACTCCTGCGAAGGGCGCGATGACCGCAGTTTCTTGTAGTTGTACTTCAAAGCCGCGCACTTGAGCGGCGGCCTCGGCAACTTGCGCTTCAGCTTGATCGAGTTGTTCTTGGCGCGTACCATTTGCTAACTGCGCTAATCTGCTCTTGGCTTGTGCGACTTCTGCTTCGGCTTTGGCTATTTCCTCTGGGCGCGAACCGTTTTGCAATTGCCGCAAAGCTTGCCGCTGCTGTTGCAAGGCTGCTGTCCGGCGCTCGATCTCGGCTTGTCTGTTCTTTTGCCGCTGCTCGAACCGCCTTTGAGCTTCTCGGAGGTTGGCTTTGGCGGTGCCTGCTTTTTGGGTGTATTGCTCAAGGGTGTTCGCGGATTCTGCGCCTTCTTTTGCCAATGCCTGATATCTAGCAAGCTGCTGGGTGGCTAACTTGGCTTCGGCTGTGCTTGCTTCTATTTGCGCTCTTGCTTGGGCGATTTCTTCTAAGAGGCTACCTGTTTCGGCATCGGCGAGGTCGGCTTCAGCTTGGCTAACGCGGGCTTGGGCTTGACCAATTTCTTCTGGCCGAGAGCCCGATCGCAGTTGAGCGAGGTTGGCTTGGGCTTGGGCGACTTGGGCTTGAGCTTGGGCGATTTCTTCGGGCCTGGCTCCTGCTTGCAATTCGGCTAAGTGGGATTGAGCGCGGATCAGGTTGGCTTGGGATTGCCTCAAGTCAGCTTGGGCGCTGTCGCTTTTCATGCGGGCGATGGCTTGCCCTTTATTTATGAAGTCCCCGGATTTGACAAAAATCTCCGTGACTAGCCCTTCTGCTTCGGGTTTGATTTCTACTGAACGCTTGGCTTCTAAGCTGCTAACAAATTCGGAAGCATCTTCGACGGAGCTGGTTTCTACGGCTGCGAGTTTGACTGGTATGGCTGGGGGCTGGGCTGCTGCTGCCGGTTGCTGTGCGCGATTCTGGCCCGATTGCCACGAGTACCAGCCGAAACCTGCTGCGCCTGTGGCGATCGCGATCACGGCAATTAGAGGCCAGCGCGATCGGGGCTTAGCAACAGATTCAGGGCGATCGGCAATAGGCGGAAAATCATCCGGTCGATCGCTGTCTGCATCGGTTGGGTGCAGTTCGGGTGTGGGAGATTTTTGCTCTTCAGCTTCAACGACGGATTCTGGAGATTTAGAATAACTCATTGGCAGCACCACTTAGATTTTTTTTAACTTCTGACTTACTGAGACTTGGGCGGAATCTTTGATTCTCCGGCGTCCCCCTCAAAGATGGGGTATTTGGACAGCGCTTTTAAACAGCATGGAATCTGGAAAGTCGCTTTTTAATAGGATTGGGGTATGTGCAGGGCTTTAGTCTCATCACAGTTAGCCAAGCCTGGGGGTGATTATTTTTAGGAAAGCTTTGTGTTATTTCTCAAAAGTTACGATGGCAGGAATGATTACACATCCTTCTTATGACTCACATGAGTGGGTGAGTTGGAAGGATTTTCCCTTGGAGTCGGCGGATTTAGCGAAGGTTGGGGAGTCACGCACTCCGGCGATCGCACTTTTTTCCTTGGCTAGTTGCTCGGTTAACCACTCTATCTCTGACGCCAGCACTGACTTGCAGCGATCGCGAGAGGCGAATTGATAGTCATCGGTTAGTGGATATTCGCTCTTGAGGCTTTCGATGTAGTCTTGCCTGGTGTAACAGGCTCGCAAGCGGTGTTCCAATAGCTTCAGCCGTTCTGCCGGTTCTAAGTCGCCAAAAAAGAAAAACTTGATTTGGAACCGGGAACCACTGTTAACCCAGCTTTCTTGAGGGTGTTCGAGCATTTTTTGCCGCCAGAGTTCGCGCCCTTTGTCGGTAATTCCGTAGATTTTGCGCGGACAGCCCGCATCTCCGGCTTCTTCGGCTATTACCGAAATCTCCCCTCGCTCTTCCAAGCGCTTCAGCAGCGGGTAAATCGCTCCGTAGTTGACGCTGATGCAACTGCTCATAAACAGCTCCAGTTTTTGCTTTAGCCGGTAGCCGTGCAGAGGTTGCAACTGTAGCAGTCCAAGTGCGGATAATTCAAGCATTTATATCAAGTTGATATTATAGTCTGGATTATATCACTATATCGAACTCAAGGGCGATCGGGTCAATCGATTTTAGATTTTAGATTTGAGATTTTAGAGGCGACCCCACGGATAAATGCGGGGGCTTGAGGATTTTCGATTTTAGATTTGGGATTGATTCCACGGATAAATCACGTGGCGGGTACCACCTTTGAAATTCCTGGTCTCTACCTAGTTTCAAAGAAAATTGATACTTAAATACATATTTAATAAATTTTGTCAATCCCCTTAAGATATAGTTTTTAATATCCAGAGTGAATTTTCTTGTGGAACAGGCATCTTGCCTGTTGTTGAGAGTGGTGCAATATCTCAGATTTCTGCCACATATCTCTTCTTGGTAAGAGGATCAGAACTTTTATTGGTAGGGGTTGGTTGATTTTTTCAACCCAGACACACTTTAGTATTTATTTATTGAACATTGATTGCAGCCACTGTTTTTTTGTAGCTAATACTCCTCTTATTTTTATTAAGTATTGCTGCGAAAAAAAACTGTTGGTTTTGTTTCCAACCGCCCTGTTTTTAATCTACGGATAGGTGAGATATTAGCTCTTTTTTGAGGCGTCAAAAAAAGCAACGCACCTATGGATACTTAAACCCAGATGTTTTTTTTTGTCGGTTCCAAATCATCCTCAAATGGGATTTTTAAGGAGAACTTTCCCGATTATATGCTATCACTATGAATGACATAAAGAGAGGGATTTATCTTGCCCATCCCACCCAAGATTAACGCCCTGTAATTACTTGGAATAGCCACCCAAAAAGCATGACACTCAAGAAAATCACGCCTCCGACAATTAACACCAAACCCAACAGCAAAGCCGCCACAAATAACCAGTCGGCTTTTTTCCCAGGTTCAGGGGAACCTAAATGAGCGTCCAGCAATTCTATATTCTTGACATTAGCTTTCCAAGCAACATCTAACAAGTCTCCGGCAACGGGTACAGTACCGGCAACTGTATCAAATACGATGTTAGTGGCCATTTTGACTAAAGTCTCTTGTGGCACTCCCATTTGAGCGGATTTGAAGACAACATATCCTGCAAAAATTGAACTGATTAAATCGCCGCCGCCCGGTATAAGTCCCAGTATCGGATCGAGTCCGATGCGGTATTTTGTGCCGGGAATCGGAATTGCATTGTCGAGTAAATGGCTGATGCGGCGGAGTCGGCGCAAGGATGCAACATGAGAGGGGCTGGGAGTATTTGGGGAGGAATTTTGTATAGGAGAACGTGACATTTAATTGCTCTCGATTGCGATATTACTGCTAGTTTATGATATTTGTTGAAGCATATTCTAGTTTTGTCTCTATGCCTCAAGCAAGATTTTTAGCCGAAACAGCAGAAGCCCCACACTGAATTTAGAGGGGGATTTATCGAGGCGTAGCCGAGTACCCCCAATAAATCAGTGTGGGATGAATGCGCGACTGACGTAGGTACGTAGTCAGTCAGTAAATGTAAGGGACAGTCGATCAATCCACGCCTCTACCATCTGGGTGATAGTTTTCTCTCTTGCCTCCGCGACTGTTCTCAGTTTATTGAGACGCTTCTCAGATAACCGGATGTGCAAATTCTTGTCTTTCATGTCGTGTTGTCAATGCGAACACGATCATGTTAACATAACTTTCAAGGAGGGTAGATATGAGAACAGCTTATCAGTACAAGTTACGTCCAACAAAACAACAGGTCATTGAGCTAGACAGATGGCTATCCATGCTATGCTCTCAGTACAATTATCTGTTGGCTGATAGATTTAATTGGTACGAACAAAACCGTTCTCCCGTTAACGCCTGCCCTCTCGTTTGCTACCTACCTGAACTGCGAGACAATCCTGATTATTACTCACAAAAGAAAACGTTGCCTCAACTCAAGAAAACACATCCTTGGTATAGCGAGATATATTCGCAAGTCCTTCAAGATGTAGTTAAGCGAGTTAAGATAACATTTGACCGTTTCTTGAAAGGTGACAGCAACGGAAAACGTAGCGGGAAACCTCGTTTTAAGGCTCGGAACCGTTATCGCACTTTTACTTATCCACAGGTGAAAGAGGGTTGCTTACAGGGCAACTCGATCAACTTGCCAATGTTTGGGAAAGTTAAAGTTGTATTGCATCGCCCTATCCCTGATGGATTCAAAATTAAAACCGCATCTGTCACCAAGAAAGCTGATGGTTACTACCTTACGCTCTCCCTGGAAGACAAGACAGTTCCAGAGATTAAACCAGACTTTAATCCTCGTTCGATAACAGGTATTGATGTAGGACTGAAGGAGTTTTTGACAACCTCTGAGGGCGAAACAGTCGTTATTCCCCAGTATTACCGTAAAGAGCAAAAACGCTTACGGGTAATTCAAAAGCGAGTTTCACGTCGCAAGAAAGGCAGCAAGCGAAGGCAGAAATCGGTCAAGCAACTAGGGAAGTGTCACAAAAAAGTAGCTGACAAACGCAAAGATTTTCACTTCAAGACAGCTAATTGGCTGTTGTCAAAATATGACGTAATCGCGCACGAGGATTTAAACGTCAAAGGGCTAGTTCGTACAAGATTAGCTAAATCTGTGTTGGACGCTGGGTGGTCAAGCTTTCTGTCAATACTTGCAAATAAAGCCTCAAATGCTGGTTTGTTGGTTGTCCCAGTAAGCGCCCATAATACTTCACAAGATTGCTCTAATTGCGGAGAGAAAGTACCAAAAAAGCTGCATATTCGCTGGCATGATTGCCATCATTGTGGGTGTAGTCTTGACCGCGATCATAATGCGGCACTTGTCATCAAAAATAGAGCGGTGGGGCAACCCGTTCTTAAAGCTCAGTTAATGTCCTATGCAATAGCAGGAGTCGCCCAGATGCCTACACCAATGGTGACAGCTTGTGTTGGTGTAGGAGTTGTCACTAATTTTAGTCGATCGGCTTTGGTTTGTTTTTGAAAGAACAGAAACCCGGTTTCTGTTCAAAACCGGGTTTCTTGCTTCTAGCTGGGGGCTTTTAATTTAGCCTTCTATTTGTTGCCTTCTGTGAAGTCGGCGTCAATCACGTCGTCGCCGCCGCCAGTGGGGCCGCCGTCTCCATAGCCACCAGGGCCACCAGGGCCACCAGGGCCGTCAGTTGGGCCGCCTGCTTGCTGGTACAGGTTGCTGCTGACAGCGTAGAATGCTTGCTGCAACTCTGTTGTCAAGGTTTTGATGCGATCGTCATCTTCACTCTCGATCGCGGATCGCAAGTCTTTAAGCAACCCTTCAATCTTAGTTTTGTCATCCGCGGGAACTTTATCGCCCAATTCTGCCAACTGCTTCTCGATTTGATAGGCTTGAGAATCAGCTTGGTTTTTGCGATCGATCCTTTCGCGACGTTCCTTGTCAGCAGAAGCATTCGATTCGGCTTCCCTCACCATGCGCTCGACTTCATTGCTGGGCAAAGTAGAAGCACCAGTAATGCTAATCGATTGCTCCTTGCCAGTACCTTTATCCTTAGCCGCTACATTCAAAATACCGTTAGCATCGATATCGAAAGTAACTTCAATTTGAGGTACGCCACGGGGGGCTGGTGGAACTCCATCTAAGCGGAATGTTCCCAAATCCTTGTTATCATTCGCCATTTCCCGTTCGCCTTGCAAAACGTGAATTTCCACGTTTGTTTGGCCGTCTACAGCAGTCGAGAAAGTTTCCGACTTCTTGGTAGGAATAGTGGTGTTGCGGGGAATGATTTTGGTCATCACGCCACCCAAGGTTTCGACGCCGAGAGACAGCGGGGTAACGTCGAGCAACAGGATGTCTTTGACTTCGCCGGAGAGTACGCCGGCTTGAATTGCTGCACCGACTGCGACCACTTCGTCCGGGTTTACCGTTTGGTTGGGGTCTTTGCCAAGGAGTTTTTTGACCAGTTCTTGCACCGCAGGAATCCGCGTAGAACCACCAACTAAGACGACTTCATTAATTGCAGATTTGTCTAATTTGGCGTCGCGGATCGCATTTTCAACAGGGATGCGGGAGCGATCGATCAAATCCGAGCACAGTTCTTCAAACTTGCCCCGCGTCAAAGTCGTGTCCAAGTGTTTTGGCCCGTCTTGAGTCGCGGTAATAAACGGCAGGTTGATTTCTGCTTGGGTAACGCTCGAAAGCTCAATCTTGGCTTTTTCTGCTGCTTCCGTCAGGCGTTGCAGTGCTTGTTTGTCTTTGCGAAGGTCAATTCCTTCGGCTCTTTGGAATTCATTAGCGATGTAATCGACGATTTTTTTGTCGAAGTCGTCACCGCCGAGGTGAGTGTCTCCAGAAGTTGCTAGCACTTCAAATACGCCGTCGCCCACTTCGAGAATAGATACGTCGAAAGTACCGCCACCTAAGTCAAATACGAGGATGGTTTCGTTGCTCTTTTTATCTAACCCGTAAGCTAAAGCTGCTGCTGTAGGTTCGTTAATAATCCGCAGCACTTCTATACCGGCAATTTTTCCTGCGTCTTTCGTAGCTTGGCGCTGGGAGTCGTTGAAGTAAGCGGGAACAGTAATTACCGCTTGGGTAACAGTTTCGCCGAGGTATTTGCTGGCGTCTTCTACGAGTTTGCGGAGAACTTGTGCAGAAATTTCTTCTGGGGCAAATTGCTTGCCACGGGCGGGACAGTCTAGTTTGAGGCTGTTGCCGACTTTGAGAACTTTGTAGGAAACTTCAGTGGTTTCGTGGGTTACTTCATCAACCCGACGCCCGATAAACCGTTTTACTGAGTAAAAGGTGTTTTCGGCGTTCATCACGGCTTGACGCTTGGCGATTTGTCCGACAAGTTGATCCCCATTTTTAGCATATGCTACTACAGAAGGTGTGGTGCGACCCCCCTCGGCGTTGGCTATGACGGTGGGTTTGCCGCCTTCCATAACTGCGACGCAGGAGTTTGTCGTACCTAAGTCAATTCCAACTACTTTTCCCATAGGGGTGTTCCGGCTCCAATCTCTACAAAATTTTGGTGTTTTATCTGTGCGATAGTCTGGTTATTCAGGACTGCCATTTTACCTCGCGGTTTACGGGTAGTGAGTCCTGCTTTAATACAGTCTTCGATAGGGTGCTGATCTCTATACTGCGGGCGGTAGACCTTGCGATGAAGGGGTATTTACCGAACCTGTTGGGGGACGGTTGCATCCGTGAGGCTTGCACCGCTACAGTTGTTGACTGCTTTTCTTTACTCTTCCCAATGTACGGTGTGCGATCGATTCGGGTATTGTGGCAAACCGTATACGTTGTGTTGTATTTGCCGTCTTTGTGGTATAAATTTTGTTTGGTTGGTAGGGGCGATCGGTCGATCGGCTTCAAAATATAAACAGAATACCCCGATTCCTGACTTCTTTAAAAAGTCGGGAATCTAATAGCGATCGCATTTTAGGTTTAATTAGAGCGAGCTAGTCATCAAGTGCTTGTTTAAAGGTTTGAAGCCGGAGTAAAAGAGAAAGAGGTATCTCCGGCATTTCTCGAAATCCTGAATTTTCGTAAAACGTCTTGGCTGCTTCATCTATGGCATCAACTTTAACAGCATATACTCCTACTGTTTGAGATACATTTACTGCATTTTCTAATGCGTGAAATAGCAAACGCTTTCCTAGACCTCTTCCTTGCACAGAAAGATCGACGGCTAGCTTCCCAATCAGTATAATTGGAGTCGGATATCTGGGCAGCCTTTCCTGCAACTGGGCCGGTAAATCTTCAAAAGATAGTCCGCCTGTGCAGCAAGAATAATACCCAACTATCCTTTGACTGTCTTCAGATGAAACAGCAACAAAAGTTCTAGAAATCCCGTTTTTATCGTTTTTCAGAGCATACTGTTTCAGATATCGATCTAATTCAGGATTTCCCGATTGAAAAGGGTCTTTTCTGAGACTGCTGAGACTCCGTTCTATGGAATCTATAGGAGAGATAATCCAATTCACAATGATTTACTCTTGAGAACTCCTACATTCTTTGATTAATGCAATTAAACCTTCAGAAGGTTCTGGCGGATCTAACATCATATCTAACAAAAAATCCCAGTCGCGCTCGGACAGCTTCAAAACAGGGTTGCCAAAGGCTGCTGGGCCGTTGATAGTAGCATCTGCTTCGGCAATGAATTCGTCTAGGACAAATAGGTAAGCCCACCAAGAGAGTCTGGTTTCGGTACTGGTTTCGGTTTTGACGAGCGATCGCATTTTGCTATTCCTCCCGCTACTAAGATTGCTTTCCTGCTACTATTTTAACTCAAAAAGCCCAGCACAGGGTATGGTGCGTCAGAGCCAAAAAACATTGTGGACTCCCAATAATCAATTCCTGACGCACCCTACAACTTTAGTTTCTATTTTTTACCGATCAGCAGAGCGGCAGGAAAGTAACTCAGAGCTTCACCAATTGCCAACGTACCGTTACTTTCTACCGCCTGATTTGTAATTGCATCTTTCCAAACCGACGGCATTTGCTCGGATAATTTCAAATTAGTATCTTTCCAGACTTGTTTGCCGATCGGCATTTCTTCAGGTTTGACAATTCCCGTCAAAAACCGGGGAGCAATGATAAGAACGGTAGTCTCTCCAAAGCTTCTGGCAAAGGCAACAACATTATCTTTAAACGTGCCAACTGCTTCCAGGGGCAGATAATCGCCAGATTGAAAAACTTGCAAGTATTTTTTTCTCGCTTCTAGCGCTCTTGCCGTCAAAAACAACTTAATTCTCGCGTCTTCTCGCGTCGCAATCAAATCTTCAAGCAGTTGCAAAATATCCGTCTGAGCTTGCTCTTTAATTTCCCGCAAAACCTCGATTCGGCGCTCAAAATCAACGGGACGGCGGTTATCGGGATCGACGTGACTTAAATCCCAGAATTCCGTCCCTTGATAAATGTCTGGAACGCCAGGAGCCGTGATTTTCAGCAGCGTTTGAGATAAAGAATTGAAAATTCCGTAATTAGCTACCTTTTTACAGAAAGGTATAAATTTGTTGAGAAAGGGATTTTGTTCCGAAGGTTCGAGAACGCTATCGACAAAGGTCATAAAACCAGCTTCGTAGTCGTTATCCGGTCTCAGCCAAGCCGTATAAACTTTGGCTTCACGGACTGCTTTAATCACATAATCTTTCAGGCGCTGGACATAATCAGTGTTTTCAATTCCCTCAAAGGGAAAACTGCCTAGCAGAGTTTGGTACAGGAAGTATTCGTCATTAGTATCTGGAACCATTCGATTCACAAAGTTGACTTTCTTAGAAGAGTTTACCTCTCTCCAAGACCTGACTTGCTGTTCCCATTCATCGGGAATTTCTGACAAAACGTTAAGTCTGGCTCGCACATCTTCGCCGCGTTTGGTATCGTGGGTAGCTGTAGCATTCATTTTGTGCGGCCAAGCTACTTGCTGCTGTTGGTTGAACTCGTGAAAATCTACCAGCGACACGCCGAACTGACTGGGATTTCCTCCCACTTCGTTGAGGGATAAAAGCCGATAGTAGACGTATAAAAGGGTGTCTTCAACGCCTTTTGCCATTAATGGGCCTGTCAACTGCTGGAGTTTCATTACAAAGTGCCGGCGCTGCTCTTTTTGTTCTGATGTTAGAGTTTCTTCTTCTTCGAGTAACAGCACCGTTTCGATAAATTTAAGTTCCTTGAGGAGTCGCGGTACTTGTTGTTTGGCATGGGCGATCGCATATTTTACGTAAGTGCGATCGGACTCTCTCAAACCGTCTTGATTGATGTAAGTGCGGTAGACAGGAAAAATCGTCAAAACAGCCGCCAATGCTTTTTCCAAACCGGGACGAGTAAAGTCATTTCCCTGTCTCGATTGACCAGAGATATTCTTCAAAAGTTGAGCTAGATTGTCTACGTCTCCCGCCAAATTTTTCTCAACAATCAGTCCTTTTTTATCTAAAAATAACTGTTCGTAGGGAACGTTCAAGCGAGTAAATCTCTGATATATTTCGGTGAATTGCTGCTCGCGATCGCACCGACAAAAAACGCCGTTTACGTAATTCAAAAAGTCGTAGCCGCTAGTTCCCTCAATCGGCCAATATGACGGCAAATCTTCTTCGTGTTCCAGAATCTTTTCAACAGTAATATAAGTATCTCCCACTTTCTCCCGGAGTCGTTTCAAATATTCTGTGGGATCGTACAGTCCGTCGATGTGGTCGATTCTCAATCCGGTAAACTTTTCCTCATCAACCATGTCGAATATCAGAGCATGGTTTTTGTGAAAAACTTTAATCTCTTCAACTTTTACCGAAATAAGTTCGTTGACCGTAAAAAACCTTCGGTAGTTAATTTCTTCGGCTCCCACTTTCCAGAAAGCCAGACGGTAAAACTGCTCGGAAAGCAAATCGTCTAGCAAATTAAAGCTTTCGGGATTTCCCTTTTCTCCGTTAAAAACTTTGATATTTTCATCGATGAATTCCTGTACAAGCGGATTTTGATTGTAGAGTTCCCACAGCAGTCCTTTGACAAAAGCTATCTGATCGTATCGGGTTTTACCTTTAGTTTCTGAAGGTGTGTTTTTAATTAAATAAAGAATTCCTAAAAACTTGATAAAATCTGGATGGCGTCTGCCTAATTCCCTGGCTAAATGCCCCAAATTATGACTGATAAATTTAGCATAAGATTCAATTCTTACTGGCAATTGTAAGCTATAATAATTGATAGTCAGCCCAATTTCGCTGTATTTGAGTTGAATCTCGCTATTTTCCAGACACTCTCCATAAAAGTTGCCCAGCAGCGGAGCCAGCACTCGACCCCTGAGATGTTCGTAAGCGTGATTCCATTCAATATCGAAGTAATCAAAATAGTCAGAATCTGGCCCGTGTTCCAATACGTCTAACAGCAGCAAATTTTGAGTATCGTAAGCCATGTGATTCGGAACAATATCTTGCAGCCATCCCATGTTCCGTTTCTTGATTTCGTATGTGAGGGCTTCAAAATTTTCTGATGTTCCCAAATCTGGATTGATCTGATTTGAGTCAACGACATCGTATCCGTGAGAGCTGCCTTTTCTGGCTTTAAATATGGGTGAAGCGTAAACGTCGGTAATTCCTAAATCTTCCAGATAGCTAAGGATTTGTTTGGCGGCTTCAAAGTTAAAACCTCCATGAAATTGAATCCGATAAGTTGTTGTGGGAATTCTCATCATGTTAATTTTACTCCTGCTTGTTTAGGGTTTTCTTTTTTAAGAATATATGAGGCAGAGCCTCCTGAACTGCATTCCCAGGCATAGCCTGGGAATGAGAGAGGCTCTGCCTCCCGTTTCTTGTTCCTAGGCTCTGCCTAGGAACGCCTGTATTTGAGGCTCTGCCTCGACTTTTAATTATTCTAATTCGTAGAGTGCGAAACTCTGCGGTTTAACGGTCAATTTTTGCTCTGAAGTTATCTTTTCAGGCAAGCTAGAACCTGAACCCATCCATTTTTCATCAGCAGAGTCTAAAATTTTGTGACCGTTGCCTTGGGGAAGTGCAGCCGTAAAAGCTACCTCTTGCCTGTTGAAGTTTAGAATGCAGAATATCTGGCTGTCATCTGTCCAACGACGTAGAAATAAGATTTTTTCCGCTTCAATGCTGGACACTTCTAGACTGTTTTTGTCGAGTTTTTTAAGGGCTGGTATTGTCCGCCGTAGGTGAATCAAATGTTGGTGCCATTCCCAAAGGATTTTGTGTTTGCCTTGGGTTTGTTTTTCCCAGTTTAACTTACACTTATCGAAAGTCTCAGGACTCTGAGGGTCTTGAAACTCGCCTCGGCCTTCAAAGGCTTTAAATTCTTGTTGTTTGTCTTTGCGGATAGCTTCAATTAAGTTTTCGTCCGAGTGGGAAACGAAGTAAAAAAACGGTGCTTCTTCTCCGTATTCTTCTCCCATAAAAAAGAAGGGAATGTAGGGAGAAATTAAGACAGTGCCTGCTGCAAGTTTCAACCCTTCAAAGTCAACTATTTTGGATAGTCTGTCTCCCAAAATGCGGTTGCCGATTTGGTCGTGGGTTTGGGCAAACACCAGAAATTTATGACCCGGTTCATCCTTAACAGAATTGCCGTGTCTCCGCTTTCTGTGGGGGGCGTACTGGCCGGAGTAAACAAAGCTTTCTTTGAAGGCTTTTTCTAAGTGTTCGCACTTGCCGTAATCTTGGTAGTACCGGTCGTCTTCTCCGGTGAGCAAGGCGTGCAGTGCGTGGTGAAAATCATCGCACCATTGGGCGTCTAGTCCGAAGCCACCGAGTTGTTTGGGACGTACAGTGCGGACATCATTTAAGTCACTTTCGGCTATTAAGTAAAGTTTCCGTCCTAGTTCTTGGGAAATAGCGGCTGTGGCATCGGATAATTCTTGTAAAAAAGGTCTTGCACCTACCTCAAATATTGCTTGAATGGCATCTAATCTCAGGGCATCGATGTGATAGTCTCGAAACCAGTAGAGGGCGTTTTCAAGAAAGTAGTTACGCACACCGTCGCTGTAGGCGTCGTCGAAGTTGAGGGGGTCTCCCCAAATTGAGCCGTATTTGGATGTAAAGTAGGGGCCGAAGTCCCTGAGATAGTTTCCTTCGGGGCCGAGGTGGTTGTAAACTACATCGAGAATTACTGAAATGCCCTGTTCGTGGCAGGCGTTGACGAGTGTTTTGAAGCCTTCGGGGCCGCCGTAGGAGTTTTGAACGGCGTAGGGATATACGCCGTCATATCCCCAGTTTCGCTCGCCCGGAAATTGGGCTACTGGCATTATTTCGATGGCGTTGATTCCCAATTCTTTAAGTTGTTTTAGCTGGGGAATTATTGCTTCAAATGTTCCGGCTTGGGTGAAGGTGCCGACGTGCAGTTCGTAAATAATCATTTCGGCTAGCGGCACGCCTTGCCAATTTGTGTCAGTCCAAGTAAAAATATTTTCATCTATTACTTGCGACGGAGCGTGCACGCCTTGGGGTTGATATTTTGAGGCTGGGTCTGGTCGGTCGGTTTTTCCTTCGATTTGGTAAGTGTAAAGGGTTCCTGGTTCGATGTCTGTAGCTGTGGTTTGCCAATAACCTTCTGCGGATTGTTGCAGGGGTATCAGGCGTTTTTTTGGGGAAACAATTTGGACTGCGATTTGTTTGAGGGTGGGCGCCCAAACGGTAAATTCACATTGGTTATTGCCGAGGTAATTTGCTCCTATCTTCACTTTGAGCTGTTCTCCTTATAAAATAGGTTGGTAGTTCGATCGCCCGACGCGCTATCAAATGCTTGCCCTTAACGTTCAGCGCCTGTTTAGACGGTAATATTACTTAATATAACAAACAACTAACTTTAGACAGAGGCATCAAAGGGGAAAATTGGGTAAGGGGCAAAATTAGCGGTTGGTTAGGCTTAAATTAGAGCAGGAATCGGCACGGGGCCGATCGCCAAATTAACGGCCTGCAAGCGTTAATATTTCTGGTTGATATCATGTCGAAAATCTACCTAAAGGTAGGTAAAAAATCAGCGCGAGTGTGGACTTTATGGTTATGGCTTTTGGACGGGAAATCTGCTGCAATCTCGACTCAGCCGAGTCTCGGGAGTGGTTGGTCACAAACGGGATCGGCGGTTACGCTAGCGGGACGATCGCAAATCTCCTCACCCGCCGCTATCACGGCTTGCTGGTAGCCGCCCTCAAACCCCCGCTGGGACGCACTTTGATGCTCGCCAAGCTGGACGAGACGGCGGTGTATCACGATCGCGCCTATCCGCTTTATACAAACCGCTGGGCCGACGCGACGATGGAACCCCACGGCTACAAATACATCGAAAGCTTTCACCTAGAAGGCACGACGCCTGTTTGGAGGTTTGCTCTCGCCGACGCTATCCTGGAAAAGCGGATTTGGATGCAGCAAGGTGCTAACACAACATATATTCAATACCGCTTGCACCGCGCCTCAAAGCCGATCGCCCTCGCTGTCAAAGCCCTAGTCAACTATCGCGACTACCACCACACAACGAGCGTCGGCGACTGGCAGATGAGCCTACAAACCTTGGAAAGCGGGGTTTGCGTGACTGCATTTCCCAAGTCTGTACCCCTGTACCTGCTGACGGATGCCGAACCAGAGGCGAATTTTCGAGTTTCTACGCCTTTATACAATTGGCATTACGGATTTGACCTAGCAGCCGAAAAGCGGCGCGGCTTGGACTACTGCGAGGATCACTTGCACGCGGCGACTTTTCACATGACTATCGCACCGGGAAGTTCTCTGACATTGATAGCCAGCACGGAGAAAAATACCGAACTCAACGGCGGTACAGCTTTGGAAGAGCGCCGCACTTATGACCAACAACTGCTGCAAAACTGGTCAAAAGCGAGCAAATCTCCCGACTGGATCAATCACTTAGTGCTCGCCGCTGACCAATTTATCGTCAGCCGCCCGCTACCGGAGGAATCCCAAGGCAAAACGATCATCGCCGGATATCCTTGGTTCAGCGACTGGGGGCGCGACACGACGATCGCCCTACCCGGCCTCACAATCTGTACCGGGCGATGGGAAATTGCGCGATCGATTTTGCGGACATTTGCGCGGTATGTCGATCGGGGGATGCTGCCGAACCGCTTCCCGGATGCGGGCGGCGCACCGGAATACAACACCGCAGATGCCACTCTGTGGTACTTTGAGGCAATTCGCGCTTATATCGATGCCACGGGGGACGACGAACTTTTGAGCGAACTCTGGCCGGTGTTATGTGAGATAGTTGACTGGCACTTGCAGGGAACTCGGTATAATATCCGCGTCGATCCCGATGACGGTTTAATCTACGCGGGCGAAACCGGCGTGCAACTGACTTGGATGGATGCGAAAATCGGCGATTGGGTGGTGACGCCTCGGATTGGTAAGCCGATCGAGCTCAGCGCTCTTTGGTACAATGCTATACAAGCTATGGCAAGTTTTGCTCGAAAATTGGGCAAGCCTCACAATGAATACCAGCAATTGGGCGATCGAACAGCCGCCGGATTCCCTCGCTTCTGGAACGCCTCAACCGGTTACTGTTACGACGTTCTGGACGGCTCCGACGGACACGATACCTCCCTGCGGCCCAACCAAATATTCGCCGTATCCTTGCCCCTATTAACTGGGTATCCGCCTCCGAACTCTTTATCCGCAAGGGGACTGCGGGCAAAGGAAACCCACCGCTATACACCGTTACTGACACCCATCCAGCAGCGCGGCGTGGTGGACGCCTGCGCCCAGCAACTTCTCACTTCGGTCGGCCTCCGCAGCCTCTCGCCGCAGCACCCCCAGTATCGCGGCGCATACGGAGGCGACCAATTCCAGCGCGACAGCGCCTACCACCAGGGCACAGCTTGGGGCTGGCTGATTGGCCCGTTTGTCTTGGCGCACTTGCACGTATACAAAGATCCAGCACAAGCTCGCGAATTCCTAGAACCGATGGCACATCATATAAGAGCCGGCGGAGTTGGCAGTCTGGGCGAAATTTTTGAGGGCGACGCCCCCCACTCGCCGCGGGGCTGCACGGCTCAAGCTTGGACTGTGGCTGAGGTGCTGCGGGCTTGGTTGGCAATTAATACTGTGGGTGTTTAAATGGGGAATGTTATCTTTGGTGGAAAAAGAGATTTATGGCATTATTATTAGCGGGCGATATTGGCGGAACTAAGACAATTTTGCGATTAGTGGAAAGGACTGTTAACGGTGAAATGAACGCTCTTTACGAGTTTCGCTATCCCAGCGGGGAGTTTCCCGATTTAGTACCGATGGTGCAGCAGTTTTTGACGGAAGCTGCTATTAAGTTGGATTTTGCGCCAGTGCCTGAAAAAGCGTGTTTTGCGATCGCAGGCCCGGTGGTTAACAACACTGCAAAACTGACTAATTTGCCTTGGAGGCTGGATGCGAAGCGTCTGGAACAAGAATTAGGAATATCCCGCGTCAGTTTAATTAATGATTTTGTTGCGGTTGGCTACGGCGTGTGGGGTTTGGATGCTAAAGATTTGCACATTTTGCAAGTCGGAAAACCCCGCCAACACGATCCAATTGCTGTTATTGGTGCGGGGACTGGTTTGGGAAATTGTTTTGCAGTTCCCGAGGCAAATGGCATCAAGGTTTTTTCTTCGGAAGGGGGACACGGTGACTTTGCTCCTCGTTCCGAGTTGGAGTTTGAATTGCTGAAATATTTGTTAGCAAAACACGACATTCAAAGAATATCGATCGAGCGTGTAGTTTCGGGACTAGGGATTGTTTCAATTTACCAGTTTTTGCGGGACAGAAAGTTTGCTCCTGAATCGTCGGAGGTAGGGGAAGTTATCAAAAAATGGGAGTCAGAAATCGGTAAAAGCGAGAAGAGTGTCGATCCGGGGGCGACAATTGCACAGGCGGCACTCAAAAAGTGCGATCGGCTTTCCGAACAAACAATGCAAATGTTTGTAGAAGCTTACGGTGCCGTGGCGGGAAATCTGGCTGTGACACTGTTACCTTACGGCGGTTTGTACGTAGCTGGCGGCATTGCTGCTAAGATTTTGCCGCTGATTCTAGAAGGGGGTTTTATGCGAGCTTTTACCCACAAAGGCCGGATGGATTCGCTGTTAGAAATGATGCCAGTTCGTCTTGTTTTGAATCCCAATGTAGGGTTAATTGGAGCGGCTGTTTGTGCGGCCGGTCTTTAGGAGATTGCAAATATTTGGGGCGGGCAAGATACCCACCCCACAAGAATTTTTGTGGCACAGGCATCTTGCCTGTGAAAAGAGTTTGGGCGGGCAAGATGCCCACCCCACAAGAATTTTTGTGGCACAGGCATCTTGCCTGTGCAAAGAGTTTGGGCGGGCAAGATGCCCACCCCACAAGAATCCTTGTGGCACAG
>NZ_JAUBOZ010000002.1:165763-177884 GCF_036700475.1 Microcoleus sp. T2B6
GCATCTTGCCTGTGAAATCCTTGTGGCACAGGCATCTTGCCTGTGAAATCCTTGTGGCACAGGCATCTTGCCTGTGAAATCCTTGTGGCACAGGCATCTTGCCTGTGACTGAAGCTTGGGCGGGCAAGATGCCCACCCCACAAGAAATTCAGCAGAGGCTAAACTTCATACATTTGCCAGAAAAAAGGATATTCCTCTGGAGTCAGTGAAAGACCAGCTTTGACAGGATTTTGCCTAATATATTCCCAAAAAACCTGAAATTCTCGTTCATCTCTGACAATGTGGTCATGTCTCTCATCCTGCCAGACAGTACCAATATGCTTCATCACCTTGGGAATTTGTTTAGAACTGTAGCTTTTCATACTGTGCAGAATGCTGCTGAGCGACCATAATTTATTATCCGACTTTGCTAAAGGCTGCATTAGCATATGCACATGATCAGGCATTACAACTAAGCAAAAGATTTTATACCTTTGCCTATCAAAAAACTGGCAAGCATTGAGGACAACTTTCCTCGCATCCGGAGTTAATTCCAGCTTTTCCCAAGTATTAAAAGTGATGAAATAGACCGCTCCTTCTAACTCCCAATGAGGTAAATTTCTGTAAGTAACTTTTAATTGAGCATCTCTGAGTTTAAGCGGCAGACTAGAAGCCTGTCCCACAAAAAACTGATATAGGCCTGTGGAGTGGGCATCCTTCCCGCCCAAATCCTGATTGCTTGCCTGACTAAAATTTTCGCGAATCATATCACTAAGTACAACCGCAACTTAGTATAAAATAGCCTAAAAAAAGCCAAATTTCAAGACCCTTACCGAGGTTTTTTGTAAAGTCTTTAAGTATTGTGGGGTGGGCCGAAGAGCCCGCCCCAAATATGCAAGTTAAATGGTCACAACTCCTCTCATATTCAAAATCTTCTCAGCAGCACTTTCAGATACCGGCATCACCGATAACCGATTGCCTTTCCTCACCACCAAAATCTCATCAGCGCTAAACTTTTGTTTCAGTTCATCCAAAGATATTAACTTAGCAAACTCCTCAACAAACTCCACTTTCACAGTTTGCCAGCGAGGAGCATCAAACGGCGATTTAGGATCGTAATATTCGCTATTCATATCGAACTGACTCGGATCGGCAATCCCTGTTTCCACGACCCGCACTAAGCCGACAATACCCGGTATTTGAGTATTAGAATGGTAAAAAAATACTAAATCTCCCCGACTCATTTCTCGCATAAAGTTGCGCGCTTGATAGTTGCGAACGCCATCCCAAATGGAAGTGCGATCGCCCTTCAAGTCCGCAATACTATAAACATCTGGTTCCGACTTCATTAGCCAATAATTCATACAATCTATTCGCTTGGGTTAGCCAAATATTCTTGAATATTATCTAAACACTGCTGCATAGCTTTTTGCATAAAAACCTGAACGAGCAACAACCCAACGGGATAGAATACCGGAGAAGTCAGCATAAAATAAAACTCCCAATCAATCCGAGTTCCCTTTGCTGTAGCAGTGAAATTCCAATCTCCGCCACCAGACTTAATGAGTAGAGAAATCGGAAACTTAAACCCTCTAACCAGTCGGTAGGTTTGTCTTTCTGGCTTTTTGAAAGTAATGATTTCTTCATCAATCACCGAAGCGTCGGAATTTTCTATCCGCCGCACACCGCCTTCACGCATCTCTCCACCATCTGCCATCTCAGCTTTAATAATTGCTGGAATTGGGCCATATCCGCGAAAGACTTTTGGCAGATTTGACAGGGACGTAACAAAATCAAAGACTACTTCAGGCGATGCAGCAATTTCTACTAATGCGTTGGTTTTAACTAACATTTATCTCTCCACTGATCTGATTTGATAATGAACTGTGAGTTAAAAAGGCGTAATTTTAATTATAAAATATCCTTCCGCTTCTGCAACCACAGAGTCAACATCAAATAAACCAAAATATGCACGCACAAAATACCCCAGTTTAAACCCAAATTTTCCCAGGTTGGATCGTAAACAGGAGTAGGCTCAAACGGCTGGGGAAGCGTACTCCCATCCGGTAATATAGTAGGTGCGGGTACCATCCCATTCACATTAACTAAAGAGCCGTAAGCACCCACAGACCAGCGGCTTAACATCAGCCAAGAAAATGTGTTCGCCGCACCTTCCATCTTAAACAAAACTCCCGAAAAAATAATCTGAGGCAGCAATAATAGAGGCAAAGCGCTATTAGCTTGAGAGCTATTTTTAACAATCGCGGAAACGACTAATCCAAGGCTTATGCAGCTCATTAAAGTTAGGAAGGTGGTAATACTTGCTCCCACAGGCCAGGAAATAAAACTAGGTTCGGGGGATTTAAAAGCAATCAGAATAACTCCTACCATTAACAGTGTTTGCAATACTGCCAAACCAGAAAGTATAAAAATTTTTGAACCTAAATAAGCAAACAATCCTAAATTGACCAAACGTTCGCGCAGATAAATAGCAGATTCTTTGACAATTTCTTGCAGAGAAGTTGCCAGCCCTACCCAAATCGCCGCACAGGTAAATACAAATAAAACTCTGAGCGCCAAAGGTGCTAAAGTTGCCTCCGGCGCTCCAATTAACGGGTCTTTATCTCTGACGGCTAGCCGCAGCAAACTAATGCCGATCGGAGCCGTTAAAAGAGCTAAACTCAAGTTAACTAAGTCGCGGGAAACGAGTTGAAAATAGCGCTGCGCGAGCAAAACGAGTTGTTTTACAAAAGATTGAGATTTTGCTGCAGAAGGTGCAGAAGGTATTTTTGCATTAGCCTTGCCTGTGCTGAAGTGGTTGACAATATAGCGCTGATAGTAGGGAGATTTATTAAACTTTTCTGCCCAGCTTTGAACGTTGGTTTCTCCTGTTTCTAATTCGTTGTAAATGTCTGCAAAATCGCCAGTTTTGACATCGAAAAAATCGAGGGCTTCCCTAGGGGGGCCGAAGTAACAAAGGCGTCCGCCGCGACCCATAAACACAATACGATCGCACATCGTGATATTTGCCGTCGCGTGAGTCACCAGAATCACCGTCCGGCCTTGATTTGCCAACTTTCGCAGCAGTTGCATCATCTTCTTATCCAAACCCGGATCGAGTCCTGAAGTCGGTTCGTCTAAAAAGAAAAGTTTCGGGTCTGCTAACAGTTCAACTCCGATGCTGACCCGCTTTCGCTGTCCGCCGCTAAGCTGTTTTACCAAAGCCTTGCGACGGTGAGTCATTTCAATATCTTCTAAAGTTTTTGCGACTACCTGCTTGACATCTGTATCGGGAGGTAAGCGCAATTTAGCTGCATAACTCAAGACTTCTTCTACTGTCAAATCTGCGTGCACAATATCATCTTGAGGCACGTAACCGATTTGATTGCGGTAAATATTGAAGTTTTGGCGCAGGTTGTCACCGTTGAGAAACACAGCGCCGTTAGTAGTTTTTTCGATGCCTAAAAGCGTCCGCATTAAAGTAGATTTGCCAGCGCCGCTACCGCCGACTAATGCCACAAACTGCCCGGGTTCGATCGCCAAAGTGATGTTATCCAAACGCTTCGGAATCACCAGACTGTCAGCATCCAAACGAATTTGATGGCCGGAGTCTTGCATCTGCAACTCACCGCTGCGGTAAGTTAGAGTAAACGGGCCGATCCGAATAGCATCTCCCTCGGACAATTGTACAGAATTTGTCACTCGCTGACCGTTAACAAAAACCCCGTTAACGCTGTAGTCTCGCAAAATATAATTACCGCGACTGTCTTGGTCGATTGTGGCGTGGCGTCTAGAAACAAGCGGCGCATCTAATTGCAGCGAAGCGTTTGGATCGCGACCCAACAAAACCGACCGATTCTTAAGAAGAATTGACTGCTTGCTAGGGACAGCAACCTGATTCGCCAGCGGATTAAAATAACTCAGCAAAACTTGATTTTGAGGATCGAGACCGATTTTAATTTCTGTGCCGTTTTTCAGACAATAACCGTCATTGGGAGTGATGCGAGTGCGATCGACAAATAAGCCATTAGTGCTCGACCGCTGGCCGTCACCGTCGTAAATCCAGTAATTATCCCCAATTTGGCGCAAAACAGCGTGAACGCCCGAAACTGCGCGCCAGGGTTCGGGAATGACTAAATCAGCACGAGTCCCATCGCGCCCCAATACGTGCTGCTGCTGTTTTAACTCTAACTGTAAAACCTCGCCTTGATTGCTTAATACTATATAAGGTCGATCGCTTAAAGCAGTCAGTTGTCCTATATTGCCTGTCATACTTCAATCGCGGTTTTTGCACTCACTTTTGTCAGCATATCAAAAGTAGGACAACAATACACTTATATTAAGCAAGTCTACTTAGCAACAACCGACAAACTACGAAGCCGATTAATTGCTGCAGCTAATTCAAACCGTCGAAACATGGCAAAATCCCCTTCAGGAAAAGGCGATAAAATATCCATGCCCTGCGCGTCAATATCTGCCATCACCAAATCTATGATTTCCGACAAAGTGCGTTTCCCGTCCATGTATTGCTGCTTAGCATAAACCATTGCCGCAGCGATCGCCCTTAACTGTCCGCTGTCCACAATTTGCTCAACAGCACCCAAATCAATCTCCTCAGTTCCGAAAGCCAATTCATCAACATCCCGCACCTTCACCCGCACATCTCGCCGTCCCAGACTCGGATCTAAACTAGCAGGAATCGGCACTCTTTGAGTAATCTCACCAAAAGTTTCTCCCCCTTCAGCAGCACGGCTAATCGGGTAATTTATAGCAATTTCTTTAGCTTTTCCCGTCACATCATCTGCTTGAAAATTTTCCATTGCAATCACAGTATCCGCCACATCAAAATAATCGCCACTTCCGCCCATTACTAAAATAGTCGATACGCCATAATCTGCATACAACTGTTTAACTTTATCAATAAACGGCGTAATCGGTTCCTTATCCTTAGCGATGAGTTCCTGCATTCGGCGATCGCGAATCATAAAATTCGTCGCCGCCGTATCCTCATCCACCAATAAAACAGGCACTAAATCCTGTTCCTTTTTCCTTCTCTCCTGTTCCTCATTCCCTCTTCCTTCTTCCTTCTTCCGACTTCCATCGGACTGACATCCGTTAAATCCGTTACATAATCCGTTGCCGAACTTCCTTCTCCCCACTTCCAAAGCCTCAATAATATTAGCAGCTTGCGACGTGCTACCGCTCGCATTTTCTGTATAAAATTGTGCAGTATCTCTACCTTGTGGCAAGTGGTTAATAAAAGGCGAAATATTTACTCCCGCTACACTTCTGCCATCTTCTGCTCTAATTTTAACCCCGGCCGCACTTGTCACCACAAATTCCCGACCATCTCCCGGAATTCGGTTGTAAACTCCCAACTCAATCGCCTTGAGTAAAGTGGATTTGCCGTGATAACCGCCGCCAACAATCAAAGTAATACCAGCGGGAATACCCATACCGGAAATCCAACCGCGATTCGGACAATTAAACTCAACTTTTAACGACGGCGGCGATTGAAAAGCCACAGCATTATTTAACAAAGGGCGATGGTCAACACCGCTGCGGCGGGGTAAAATAGAACCGTCAGCAACAAACGCAACTAATCCGTTTTGAGCTAACTGCTGCCGCAGCCAGTCAGCATCTTCTACAGTTTCAACATGACGGCGACATTCAGCAGCATTTAAGTTAGCATACTTCAGAGAATTGCTGACAATTTGCGGAATATCTTCGCACAGCATTTCAGCAGCTTGTCGCCCTAAGATACTGCGCCCTCCCGCTGGAAGTCCGACGGCAAATCGCAGTTCAACTCCTCCTAAATCTCCGATATCGGATGTATTTGAGGAAAGGATAAATGCGGAAGTTCGTTCTAAAACTTCTTGTCCGAACCGAGTCACTGCAATCATACCGCTTTTGCCAGTGCCGCGTTTGCTGCTGATGCTGTGTGCTGCTTTGTCAAACTGGCGAGTTAGGTAATCTCGCAAGGCTATTTCTCGACTGCGAGAGTTAAAAAGTTCGCGGGGAATTTGAGCAATGTTGGGCGGAACTCTGACTCTAAATTTACTGGGAGATGCAAAGGGATCTCCCTGCACGTAATCAATAATTAATGTGAATTCAGAAAAGTCGTAATTACCTTGAATGTCTTTGTATGCTTTGTAGCCTCGATTGTCTAGTTGCAATAAATGCCGTTGCAGGCTTTCTTTGTTAGTCATTTGTTATTAATTATTAGTTATTAGTTATTAGTTATTAATTATTAGTTATTTAGCTGGTTCATAGGCTGTGCCTAGGAACCGATGTCCAGAGGCTCTGCCTCGCTTGCTTGGCGTGGGAAAATTGGAGGCAGAGCCTCCGGATATGCGTTACCAGGCAGAGCCTGGTAACGAGTAGATTACCGAATTTCCAATAATTTAGCCGTGGCATTAACAACAATTTGAGCAGAACCGGCGAAAAAAGCTCGATCGATAGTTGCTAATGTATCGCTAGATTGGTGATAGTGGGGCGATCGCAAATTTGCAGTATCCGTCACCAACACAGCACCAATTCCTTTATACCAGAAAGGCGCGTGGTCGCTGCGTAAAACATCGGGAGTCAGCAACCCTTTCAGGGGAACCGGTAGCGCCACCACGGGCGGCAAACCGGCTTTTCCAGACTCCGCAAAACTTTTCAATAGCAGCGGATGTTCCGCATCCCCAATCACAGCGATAAACTCGCCTTTGTCGGGAGATGTTACCCCCGATGCTTCTAGAAAAGGTTGCGCTGTCAATCCTTCGGGATATTGCTGGCATCCGGGGGTGCGGCAGGCATAACCTACCATATCTAGGACGATCGCTCCTTGCAAATTTTTTAACCGCGCCTCGCTACCGGTGAATGCTAAACTGCCTAAAAGTCCGATTTCTTCCCTGTCGAAAAATGCTACTTGCAATGTCCGAGGTGTGGCGCGAGAACCCAGCAATCTTGCTACTTCTAAAACTACTGCAACTCCCGTCGCATTGTCGTCAGCGCCTGGGGAGTTCGGTACAGTATCGTAGTGTGCTGCCACTAAAATTGCACCGGCGTTTGAGTCAGTGCCTTTTCTCTCAGCGAACACGTTAATTCCGCGATCGAACTGCTGCAAATCAGGGGAAAATCCTAATGTTTGGAGTTGTTGGGAAATATAGTCTCTAGTAAAAGAGCGAGCTCGTTCTCCCTCGCGTTCTCCTGCTAAAGTCTCGACGTGTTTCCACAACCGGGACTGGTCAATTTGGGGCAGAGAAAAAGCATTTTTTTCAGCAGGAAGCGGTAAGGGAGACGGGTTTTGGGAAGTGTGGATATTGCGATCGATCCCAACTTCCGGTACAGCCGACAACCGCTGCCACGAGTGAGAACCCCAACCCGCAGCCGTCACCGCAACCACAATAAATAGCGCTATCCAAATCAATTGTTTCATCAGTAAGTCTATTTGAGATTTTAGACAGAGCTTACGCACTCATCAACCGGGTTTTTTAGCGGAAGCGAGGGCTGCAACAAAGTCTTTTCGTAAAACCCGGTTGATGCGTCCAGAACTGTTATATTTTAGATTTTAGATTGACACCAGATTTAAAAATCAACCTGTTTCCAAAAAGGAAACTCAAAAATCTTAAAATTAACTGCGCCAGAGGCAGTTGGGTATTTTTTATCTAAAAAAGCAGGTAAAAGCCTTGGGATGTTGCCGTCGAATCTGTCTTGCTTATTGGATCGTTCGACGGCGACATTCAAATCACTAACTTACCTTAAATTTTAACAAGCCCAAACTACTTTTTTTCCCACTCAATCTCCTTATTTTCCAATATCAACCCGCTGCTGCTGGGAACAGCATAAGGAATAGTTGTTGCAGAAAATTTGACTATTTGAGTTGGTTGTTGAAACCACTCGGAATAACTGGGATTGAGTTGGTCGTACAGGGCTTTTAAAGCTTGGATTTCTGCCTCTAGCTGCGCTGCTGCTTGATTGATTCTGCGAGCTTGTGCTTGCAAGCGCTTTTCCCCGGTTTGAACTTGGTTTTCTAGTTCTTGCCAGTGCTGTCCGGCAGCCAATTTATCTATTTCAGCTTGTTTGTAGGACAGTAAAGCCTGTTTTTGTTGCAGTTGCTTTTCAGTAATTTTAGTCTCTCGGTCAATCTCCTGGATTTGCTGCAACCACTGCTCCCCAAAAGCAGCATTTTGCTGATGGAACTCGGCAATAGCCTCTGGAGTATTATTCTTGGGAAAACTGACTGCCAGTCGGCACTCTGAGCGCTGTACGCCAAGTTTTTCCCGCGACTCTTGCAGGGCGGCAACTTCTGCTTGCAGCGCGCGGACTTCTTTTTGGAGTTCTGGGATGGTCTGACTCATGGGTTCAATTAGTGGACCTCTGCATCGATTTTAAGCTAATTGTTTATTTTTATAACAAATCCCGATCGCCTCCTTGCGGGAATTATCTAATTTTAGCGCGCTCCCACCCGGTGTCTAGGCAGAATGGCGGATAATTTGTGGCACAATGGCTGATGACACATTTTAAATTAAGATTAAAATTGTAATTAGTTATAAAGCTAAATTATTAGCTTGGTAAAATTTAATTTACAAATCCACATAAATTAATGGGGGCTGGGTTTTCCTATGGCAGAGAAAGTTCTGCTAAAGTTTTTTAGATTTAGGGTTTCTAAAAAAAATTATTTGAAATTAGGAAATAGAGCAAATGAAAATAATTTTTCAATTAATGTTGGGATATTTCGCGGTTGCTATTTTTGGTGTGGAATGTGGCATTAATCCAAAAATATTACCGACAAGCCTAGGAGATGGGAACGGCAATCGCCCTGTAGAAGGGATTTTGATTGGCTATCAGAAACATAGCTATTTGCGATCGGCATCTCGCCCCCTTACTTCTGCAAGCGCCACATTATTTTTGGATAAATTATCCCAAATTGCACCAGTAAAAATACCTACTTACAATTATATACAATCTCAGGAAACTCCTAGAAAAGAACCTACTATTAGGTTAACAATAATCGGTTATTCTCTGGTTTGTATTTGTTTAGTAATCTCATTATCGATCAGGGGGAAGACAGTAAATAGCTTATCCAAGACGATGGGGTTAATCAAGCCGAAGTCTGAAACAGAGAATGACAAGCTACCAAAAAGAGAAAAAGTGTTGTATCCAAAAAAAGAACAGGATATCTGGCATACTATTGCCCAAATGACCCAAGATTTGCAGCAAACTGCCGAATATGCTCTCGATATTTGCGAGGAAATGAACGTCTCGATAATTGCGACCACCCCTGGCGGTCATATCCTGTCGTTAAACCAAGCTACCAGTCAACTTTTGGGATACTCTAAAAAAGAGTTGTTAGGCAAACCAATAGCCGGACTTTTTAAGAAAAGTGAATCACCTGCACAGGAGTTAGAGTTAGCAAGTTTAACAGCCGAAGGTTCTGTCCACAACGTGGAAAAAGTCTACCTTTCCAAACATGGAAAAAAAATAATTGTACTGCTTTCTATTTCAATTATTCGCGACGCTCAAGGCAAAGTCAGCGGCAAGTTATATATAGCACAAGATATTACTGAGAGCAAGCGGGCTGACAGAAATTTGCGGCGCAGTGAAAAAAAGTTTCGGCAACTGGTAGAAACTGTTAATGCCGCTGCATTGATCTATCACCGCAGACAGTTGCGCTATGTCAATGCTCAGACAGAAGCTCTGACAGGATATACTCGTGAAGAATTGCTAGCGTTGGATTTATACGATTTAATTCATCCAGATTTTCGAGAAATAGTTAAAAAATGGGGTAAATCCAGCCATGCGCGCTCAACGGCAGGCTCAAAATATGAATTAATAATACTCACGAAAACTGGAAAAATGCGCTGGATTGAAGCAACTGTAGATATTATAAAATTTGAAAAAAAAGCCTCAATATTAATCACAGCGTTTGACATCAGCGATCGCAAATTAGCAGAGTTAGAACTAGAAACATCTCTTTCGTTGCTTCAAGCAACCATTGAGTCTACTGCTGACGGTATTCTTGCGGTTGACAGTGGAGGAAAAGTTGTCAGCTTTAACCGTAAATTTGCCGAAATGTGGCAGTTGCGGGATTGGCAGGTGGATTCGAGAGATAACAACCAAATTTTGGGGTTTGGAATCAACCAGTTAAAATACCCGGAAATATTTCTCAACCGTGCTAAAGAATTGTCCGATCGCCCTGCAGCAGAAAGTTACGATCTCATCGAGTTGACAGATGGCAGAATCTTCGAGCGCTACTCGTTGCCCCAGCGCACGGGAGGCAAAATTACTGGTCGAGTATTCAGCTTTCGGGATGTAACGGAACGGGTGCAATCCGAAGAAAAACTACGCAAAAGCGAAGAACGCTTTCACCTGCTGACGCGGGCGACAAATGATGCCGTATGGGATTTTGATTTGTTAAAAAATGAGTATTGGTTGAGCGAAGAATTTGAAAAACTTTTTGGATACAAACTCAACGAAACTCAGACGATAGAATTAGAATCTTGGTGGTTAAATATTCATCCCGAAGAACGGGAAAGAGTGATGTCAAGTTTCTACGAAACAATGAGCTCAGACGCTCACTGTTGGTCGGAAGAATACAGCTTTCACCGTGCAGACGGGGGATATGTTTTTGTGCTCGATCGCGGCTATATCATCCGCAATGAAAGTGGCAAAGCAGTAAGGGCGATCGGCACGATCATGGATATCACTCAGCGCAAGCAAGCTGAAGAAATTATTCGGTATCAAGCTGTTTATGACCAACTCACCGGTTTACCGAACCGGATACTTTTTAACGAGAGGCTGCTGGCGTCCTTAAAACAAGCTCAAAAAACCCAAAAAATGCTAGCTGTGATGTTTTTAGACTTGGACAGGTTCAAAAAGATTAATGATACACTAGGTCACGCTGCGGGCGATCGCCTGTTAGAAGGTTTTGCCGGACGCATCAGCGACACTTTGCGATCGACTGACACGGTTGCCCGCTGGGGAGGCGACGAATTTACCATACTGCTTCCCGACATCAATTGCTTAGAAGATGCAGTTAAAACAGCTCAAAGAATACTCAACAATTTAAAGCCACCATTTAAACTAGAAGGACAACCGTTTCATGTTAGCAGCAGCATCGGCATTGCCCTTTATCCCGATGATGGTGAAGATGCCGAAACTTTAGTCAAAAATGCCGATGCTGCCTTGTACTACGCTAAAGAAATGGGAAGAAATAACTATCAGTTATATACTTCCACAATTAATCCCCACGGCAGCCATTTACTAACTATAGAACACAGACTGCACGAGGCTTTAGAACAGGGAGAATTTCAGGTTTTCTACCAGCCAAAAGTCAATATTACTACTTGGGAAATTCAGGGTATGGAAGCCCTGCTACGCTGGCAACATCCACAATTAGGTTTAGTTACTCCCGCGACATTTATTCCGATCGCCGAAGAGAACGGACTCATTGTACCTATTGGGGAATGGGTGCTGCAAACAGCCTGCACTCAAAATAAAGCTTGGCAGGATACTTTGCAGCCTGATTTGCGGGTAGCAGTCAACGTTTCGGCTCGGCAGTTCCAGCAATTTAATTTATTAGAAATGGTAGCGAAATGCTTGGAAAAAAGCGGTTTAGCACCCAAGTATTTAGAGTTAGAAATTACCGAGACTACAGCCATGCAAGATGTGGATTATACCACAAAAGTTCTCAGGGAGTTGCAGAATATGGGCGTGCAAATTGCGCTGGACGATTTCGGCACGGGTTATTGTTCTCTAAATTATCTCAAAAAGTTTCCCTTGAATATCTTAAAAATAGACAGGTCGTTTGTCAGCGGATTGACGACTGATCCGTGCGAACTGGCGATCGCCAAGGCTGTAGCGACCTTGGGGCGAGATTTGAACTTGAGCGTGGTAGCCGAAGGAGTAGAAACTAAAGAGCAGTTGGAGTGTTTGCGCCAACTCCACTGTCAAGAAATTCAGGGTCATTATTTCAGCCCTGCACTATCAGCCAATGATGCTAGGAAGCTATTGGTAAATTCTCAGTTGCAAAAAGTAAAAATTGCTTAATTAGTCATTAGTCATTAGTCATTAGTTATTAAGCTGTTGTACCTTTAAATAGGGTATAATAAAAAAGGAGTTTAGTCAATCTCTACAAAAATGCCAGCTAAAAACC
>NZ_JAUBOZ010000225.1:0-2586 GCF_036700475.1 Microcoleus sp. T2B6
TAGAAGGTTTTTTTAGTTATTTAGTAATGCACAAATTTAGGTGTTTGTCAAATTAATTTAGATGCGTTTACCCTGATGCTAATCGCCAGATTGTCAACGGATTTCTTCTGGCGCCAAACCTTAATAACCGTGCTGTTAAAGTCCTGCCACTTCCTGGTGGTTGGAAAAAAACTGTGGAGGAATTCACGAAGAAGTATGCGTCTGAAATGCGACAATTACCACAAAGAATGATGGTTTTGCTCATTGATTTCGATGATGATGAAAATCGGTTGAGTTATGTAGAAAGTCATATTCCAGATGATCTAAAAGCAAGAGTATTCGTGCTGGGAGTGCTATCTGAACCAGAGAATCTAAGGACAGACATCAAAAAGACTTTTGAGGAAATTGGAGAAGGTCTTGCAAAAGATTGTTCTGACAACACAAATGAGTTATGGGGACATAATCTTCTCAAACACAACAAAGCAGAATTAGATCGTATGGCTTTATCTGTAAAACCATTTCTCTTTAAATAAATAGACCAAAAGTCGCGCACGCTACTTAAATGTCAGGTGCGCGATTGCCAATAATTTAGCGGAGTGTGGCTCGATCAAAAGTCGCGCAGCCTAATGACTACTGACCGAATTCTGCTTGCAGCAGGTCATCGTTGTCATCGGCGATCGTGGCGACAATAGTAATAACCCGGGAAATTTCCCCGGTCGAGATTTCCGCCATTGTCCGAGTCGATACTACGGCAACTTGATTGTCAACAATCGCAAAATGAGATTCCAAAGTAGACAGCCAATTCATTTCTAGAAGTTTCCGCATTAATTGAGCTTCATTCTTAGCTGGCAACTGCAGTACAAAAGCCCAAACAGTCAAAGTATCATCTTCGGTTTCGCCCGTGAGTTGCACGAACACTTCAACACTGCCGTACTTAAACTTCCAAAGATGTCCGCCAGCTTCACTTTGACCGACCATCACTTTTTGGTCTACAGCCATGCTGGCGATGACAGTTTCAATTTCTTCTGCATAGGTGACGGCTGTGGCTTTTTCGACCTGCTCGGAGGCGATCGCGCTTTCACTCGATTGGCTTTCTGCGGAAGCTGTTTGTATGTTCGGCTCGCTGGTAGTCATAATTATATTTAGATGGAAAACTATTCCAATAATCAGTTTACTTGCTAAAGCTTAAAATTATGACTTTAAATAACTGGTTCCGAGGCTAGGCCTGGGAACCAGTTAATCTCGCTTGTTTGCGGAGGCAGACGCAAGTTTGACTTGCAGAGCGGTTTCAACCAGGTTCGCGATCGAATTTAAGCCTTGGGCTTAGTCGCCGCCGGCTTCTTCTCAATGGTATTCAAGCCGTTGAGGAACATCGGCACAAATTTCTCCACAAATGCCTGCGGGTCGCGGTTCCATGCCCGCTGAGCTACATCGACTCTGGTCATTTGCAGATCCGGGGCGAGCAGGCTTGCGGGCAAGCGTTCCATCAGGTATTGCGGGCGTTCCCACATCGGCATGGTGTTGGCAATATCCACTAGGCGGGTGACGCGGCGGAGTTCTGCCCCCAACATGATATCCATTCCCGATTCATAAGCTGCTTGTTCGATCGCCACATACTTGCGCTTGGCCTGTTCCACCTTCTGGCGGTGTTCCGGGCTTTTGTTGGCCATTTGGGCCAGCCAGCGGTTGCCCCAGCGGACGTGACCAGCTTCTTCTGGAAAAATCTTTTCGATTGTTTCGCGGATTTTGACGTTTTCTGCGGTTTGGGGAGCCTGTTTGAGGGCGTGGATGTGCGCTGAGAAGAATTCGCAGCCCCGCTTTTCGGTGACATTGATTGCTGCTAAAACTGCAATTATACCGTCATCGAGGTTGCGGTATTGGTCTTTGTTCAGCAGGCGGTCAAATTCGTCAATGTAGGAGATTCCCGGTGGCGTTCCCACATTTTGGCCGAGGTCTACCAGCAAGTCGGTGAGCCACATCGCGTGTCGCGCTTCGTCGGAAATGTGCCGGGAGAGGTCGCGCACGAGTTCGGCAGGTTCCCCGTCTAGCCGTTCGATCACGTCGGTGAGGTCTTTGCAACTGCGCTGTTCGCTGTAGCGGTAGCGGTTGAGGGTGATCAGGTGAATTTCGCGATCGCGCACTACATTAGCTAAAATTTCGCGCGCTCCCATAGCGTTCCGCAGCTTGCGGGGATAGGCAACAGTCATGCTTTTATGTTGTTTTGTAAAGATACCTATATAAGTGTAACGCAGTTTTTCGGCTTCCTAATTCACTCGCAAGGCAGAAAGTTATTGTTTAGCACGGAGATTGAATTTTATACAGACAATTTTTTTACTAGCTCAACCAATGACAATAGTTTTGAGTTGCGAGTCATACCATTTTAGATTTGAGATTTTAGATTAAAAATTAAAAATGACTGATGACTATCAGGGTTTGGAGCTTTTCTCCAGTTAGATTATTTTTTTAAACTGCTATCACGCAAGGGGGAGCATCTAATAATTGTAAAAACACTTCTTCTGGCTCCTTCCTTCGGGAGCATCTCATATTTGTAAAAATACTTCTTCTGGCTCCTTCCTTCTTCTGGCTCCTTCCTTCTTCCTCTTTCCT
>NZ_JAUBOZ010000097.1:0-29240 GCF_036700475.1 Microcoleus sp. T2B6
ATTCAAGGCGACTGAAGTCGCAGCCGCTTTCCTCCCCATGTCTAAAGCCAGGGGCTTCTCGCTCGTTTTCTGGTGAAAAATTAGGCATTGCCCCCTTTAAGGAATCTCATTCACCAAGATATTTATATGTAACGTGCTGATGGCGCGCCTGGGTACTCTCCTGTTGTGTCTTTAATCCCCGGGTTGCCGCTTCACCTCAATAAATTATCGAGTTAATCATAAAAGTAGTAAAACTTTACAATTGGCGGTTTTTGTTTCTTTCTTGGAAGACTGTTTCAAAAGGATTCCAGGGGCGATACCATTTTAGATTTTAGATTTTAGATTTTAGATTTGGGAATGATTTATAACTACCAGGGTTGGGAATACGGGCATAGAAGAGTAGCATTATTTTTTTGAACATGGTCTTGAGTTCTGCTGGTGGCCCGCCAGTAGCAGATAACTAGAAATTACCAGCGAACAAGCGAGCTAGATGATGGATTTCACCCGCTTTTAACCAAAAATCAAAAAAATTGCAGGTGCAGTCACTTACTAATTGATGACTTCGCCACAATTATTTTTTTATCCTGATAGCAGAGTACAGACTGCGTATCAAGAAGGGGAAAATACAAACACCAAAATTTATGATGCGCGTTTACTCTTCCATCCTGATGTCAAGCCTGTTACTGAGTGCTGGCGCAGTTAATGCTCAAAGCTTAGAAACTCGATCGACCTTTTTTGCTCAAGACAACTCTGCTCCAGAAATTTTAACCACTCGAGCTGAGACTCAAAGCTTGTACGATAACGGCCAAGATACGCCGCCACAACCAGGGGATGGGAGGAAAGATAAAGCCTAAAAAGCGATAATTGCGGGGAATTAGAGGGAGAATGGGAGAATATAAAATTGGGATAAGAAGAGAAAAATTGAATATTTCGAGCCATTAATTGCGGACTTACGTACTGCGTAGCAAAAAACCGATTTTTCAGCGGTATTTGACGAGTCAAGGCATAATTGTTCGCTATTCCGGTTTTTTGGCCAAGCGTCCTCAAGATATCAGACAACACCAACGGGCGGGAAATGTTGCACTCAAAAAATAAAGAAAGGTAAAGCGCGAGTAGGAATCTTACGCTTTACCTTTTTTTTCAACTTTTGCAGCCTTAATCTTCTTCTGCAGCTTCGCCACCAACAACGACATCGCGAATCCGCAAACTCGGGCCGCCACAGCCGACGGGCAAACCGCTTTGCCCTGCCTTGCCGCAGCCGCCGGATTCATCCCAGTAGAAATCGTCGCCGATCGCCTCAATATCAGCTAAAGTGCTGAAAACATTACCCGAAAGAGTAACATCCCGCACCGGATTGTCCAATTTTCCGTCGCGGATCATCCAAGCTTCGCCGGCACTGAAAGTAAACATTTCGCAGTTAGTCGTGCCGCCTTGCCAATTGCGCGCATAAACCCCTTCTTTGATTCCAGAAAATAAGTCTGCAACTGGCGTGTCACCTCGTTCGATCCAAGTATTCGTCATGCGGACGATCGGCGGATAATGATAATTCAAACAGCGAGCATTACCAGTAGGCGTTTCTCCCAATTTACCCGCCGTTTCCCGCGAGTGCAGTCGCCCGACTAAAGCGCCGTCTTTAATTAACTGAGTAGTAGTCGCCGGAGTGCCTTCGTCGTCGTAGAAATAGCTGCCCCGGTGTCCCTCTGGCGCTGCACCGTCGAAAATTTGCAAGTTTTTGGGGCCGAACTGGCGACCGAGGGTCATAATTTCCAAAATGTCGGGATTTTCGTAGGCCATGTCGGCTTCGGAAAGGTGTCCGAAGGCTTCGTGGACGAATAATCCGGTCAAAATCGGGTCGATGACTACGGTGTAGGTGTTGCCTTGGACGGGGGGTAAGGCTAGGGAATCTACGGCTCTCTGGGCGGCGCTGCGAACTTGCACATCGAGATCGGTTAAATCTTCGTAAGCTTTGCGGGAACCAGTAGTTTCGCGGCCGGTTTGTACGGTTTCCCCGCTGCGGGCTGTGGCGGCAAAGCGCATTTCCATGTCTGCCCAACCTTGTTCTAGCATGGTGCCTTCGGAGGTGGCGAGGATGATGCGCTGGGTGCTGTCGCCGTAGCGCACGGAGATTGTGGCGATGCGGGGGTCAATGCTGCGGAGAATGGCCGCGTAACGATCGCACAATTGCTTTTTGTCAATTAGGGGAACCAGACGGGGGTCTGTTCCTGTCAGCGGCAGCAAGCAAATGTCTTGTACTGGCGTAACTGGCGCCAGGATCGTTTCTTCTTCGCCGATCAGTTTTGCCGCGGCGATGGCTTCTTCGATTCTTTCGGCGAGGGTGGAAAGTCGGTTAAAACTGGCAAAGCCCCAGCCGCCTTTGTGACAAGCCCTGACTTGGCCGCCAATTGAGACTCCTTCGCTGAGGGTTTCAATTTTTTCGCCCCGCAGCAGGATGTCGGTGCCTTCGGCTTCTTCCAGTCGAATTGCCAGATAATCGACTTGGTGGCGGTAGCGTGCCATTAAGTCTGACAGCAGATTTTTCGAGTCGGCGATCGAGGTGGGCATAAGGAAAGCACGGTGTTTAACTTACTTCATTTTGCACTTTTGTCAGGGCGATCGTCCAAAATATCGCCCCAAGCGCGGAGATTGCGACTTATTGGTACGGTTCTGCCAATATCGTTAGTTGACAAATGTGGATATCCTGTGAGTTAGGAGGAAGGTGCAAGAAATTATGCGGGATTTTTCGATCGTGCTGGTGCTTGACCCAGCCCAAAAACGGATACCGTGCCACGTACTTAAGTCGTGGAAAGATAAAAATTTTAGACCAAAGTTCAATCTCCCAGATTTATCTGTGGGGTAAATCTAAAATCTAAAATCTAAAATCTAAAATCGACTGACTCCTAACTCCTGAACTTTCCTATACATAAATACTTCACCCTTCATGCCTCCGAAGGTGGGTTTATAACTGTGAATACTTACTTTTTACCGACAATAAGCGAAATTTTAGCCTCCGAAGGCCAAGAAAATGACCTCCGTCTCTTTGATGCTAAGTTGGCGGGAGAAAACAACCGCCATCGGTGTCCTGTAAGCCGTGGGGCTTCTCGGCTGAAAGCTGAACAGGAATGGTATGGGGCGATCGCAGCTTTGAATCAAATGCTCGATCGGCAAAAAGCAGGACAAAAAACAGATGCCGATCGAGCAAATGGTCGATCGACAATCCCCAATTCCTGTCAGGGATTGGTGTTGTCGGGCCCGTCTTCGGTTTTGACTCACCCCGCTTTGGCCAACGGCTTTGCCAATTGGATTTTTACCAGTATTCCCGACAACGATGCAGCTTTGTGGTCTTTTCGGGCTAGACAAACTTTAGCTTTAATGCCGGCGGCTGATGTGCAAATATCAGTGCCTGCGGCGGCCCCGGCTTTGGCTTTGGCAAGTGGCGATCCCTTAGCCAACGAGCAGTTTTGTTTGGTTTTAACTGCTCGTTTTAGCCTGGTGATGGTTTTGGGTGAAAATTCTGCGGGAATTCCGGCTTTTCTATTTTCTTTCGATCCGCAAGTAGTCGCCAAAGCTTGGGAGGTTTTGCGGCGCAGGGTGACTGAAAGCGAATGTTTGCTTGCTAATTCTGACGGTAGCTTCAATTTACCGGTTAGCAAATTAACTAATAATTCTACTAAATTAGACGGGCTGTTCCAGCAGTTTTTGCCTGTGGAACCCCATTATCAAACAGTGATGCAGTTCAGCCGCTTGCTGTTACATAATTTGCCGATTGGGAAAGATGAAGCAGGCAGGATAAAAGATGAAAGAAGTGATGATGGTTTGAACCATAGACATCACAAGTTATCGGCTACAGATATCAACTGCAAATCTCCAATGCCTCTGGCTACTAAAGAGGTGGAATTGCTACAGGCGATCGCCCACGAAGTCCGCACTCCTTTGGCTACCATTCGCACGCTGACTCGGCTGCTGCTGAAGCGCCCCAAACTCGATCCAGTGGTGGTAAAGCGTTTGGAAATGATTGATGCTGAGTGTACTGCTCAGATCGATCGCTTCGGTTTAATTTTCCGCGCCGTGGAATTGGAAATGTCGCAAGCTAAAAATTCTGGCGTGCAGCTAACAGCAATGTCCCTCGGTGAAGTGCTACAAAATAGCATTCCCCGCTGGCAAAAACAGGCGGCTGTGCGAAACCACACTTTGGAAGTTATTGTGCCGAAAAAGTTGCCAGCGGTAGTCAGCGATCCGACGATGCTGGATCAGGTTTTAACTAATTTGATTGAGAATTTTACTCGAACTTTGCCTTCGGGGAGTCGCATTCAGGTGGAGGTGACATTGGCGGGCGATCAGTTAAAGTTGCAGTTGGAATCGGAACACTTACCTGAAGGTAATGTCGCATCGACTTTTGCAGAAGCGGCGAATGCTCCTTTGCGATCGATCGGGCCTTTGTTGATGGTGCAGCCGGAGACGGGAAGTTTGAGTTTAAATTTGAGCGTGACTAAGAATTTATTTCGGGCTGCTGGCGGGAAGTTGGTAATTCGCCAGCGGCCCCAAAAGGGCGAGGTGATGACGGTATTTTTGCCGTTGCAATAGTGATTAATTATTGGCCAAATCTGTAGGGGCGGGTTTTACCAACCATCTCTGTCAGAAATGAACAATATAATAAACCCGCCCCAGCCCAACGACAAATCCGAATTAATATTTTTTGAAGGGGATCGAACATCAGGTTAATCAGGGTTATTGGTTGGGTGGGGGCGGGTTTTTATAGATTGTTTGTGAGCCTCAAATATTGTTGGTAAAACCCGCCCCTACAGCCGGATCGCATTAATCAATTAAAATCTCAATGACAAACTCGGTTCCTTCTCCCGGTGTAGAAAAACAACTCAGTTTGCCGCCGTGTTTTTCTTCTACAATTTGACGCGCGATCGCCAGTCCTAACCCAGTTCCTTTGCCCACGTCTTTAGTGGTAAATAGATGGTCGAAGATATGATTTTTCACCTCTTCTGACATTCCTTTTCCGTTATCGGCGATGGAAATTTTTACCTTTTCACTTTCTACTTTTGTCTGAATAGTGATGTGATTGGGATGGGCTTGAATTTCGGCAAAAGTCCGTCCTTGATTCGATTCTTCTAAGGCATCGATCGCATTTGCTAACAAATTCATAAATACCTGGTTTAATTGTCCCAAATAACATTTTACTTTGGGAATATTGCCGTACTCTTTAATGATTTCAATTTCTGGATGCTTGTCGTTCGCTTTCAGGCGATGGCGTAAAATCATCAAAGTGCTGTTGAGGCCTTCGTGGATATTGGCCTCAACTTTATGGGCCGTATCGGCGCGAGAGAAAGTGCGGAGGGAGGTGCTGATGTTTTTGATGCGCTCGCATCCTATTTTCATTGAACTCAACATCTTGGGTAAATCTTCTACTAGATAATCTAAATCTATTTCCTCTGCTTTCTCAATCAATTCTGCTTCGGATGGAGGAAACTTTTCTTGATACAGGCGCAAATAATCAATTAAGTCTTGAACTCCAGCATGAGCTTCATTAATGTTCCCGGCAATAAAACCAACGGGGTTGTTGATTTCATGGGCAACCCCTGCCACTAGATTACCTAATGCTGACATCTTTTCACTTTGGATCATGTGCATCTGAGCTTGCTGAAGTTCATTCAAAGTCTGCTGCACTTGGTGATAGAGGCGGGCATTCTCCAGAGCGATCGCCGCTTGACTAGAGAGAAAATTCAGCACTAGGAGGCGATCGCGACTAAACACCCCACTGGTTATCCGATTTTCTAGATACAAAATGCCGACCAAGTTCCCCTGATTTAGAATTGGCAAACCCAGCAAACTCTCTGGTTGGTGGTGCTCTAAATAATCGTCAATCACAGGCAGATCAGTTTTGAGGTGATCGATGGCAACTGCTGCTAGGGTGTTTTTGACATACTGGATTAATTTAACGGGAACGGTGGGATTGTTCTCTAGGGGTTCCCTTTGCAGGCTAATGTTTTCCCAGGTAGCTATCGCCCGCACTTGCCATTGTTGATCTTGGCACAGCATCAGTACACAGCGATCGGCTCCAGAGTTTTGTAGCATGGTTTGGGTCACAATTTGCAGTAACTCATCCAGGTCGATCGTGCTGGAAATCATTTGGGAGATTTGCAGCAGAGTCGAAAAATCTAGAGCCTGGTTAATGGAGGTGCTTGAGGTAGTGTGATGGGTGATCGAAGGAATTGAGTAGGTGGGATTGGTGAGGGTGGATAGGGTTTCTAAAATAGTGAAGGGTTGGACGCACTGTTGTAAGATGGGACGCAGCAGATCGGGATAACGTTTTTCTAGGTCATCGGTTTTGGCTTTTGCTCCCCAGCGAGCGTAACAATAGTAGGCTTCCTGCATATAGCCTGCGGCAACTTTTTCTTTGCCCCAATTGAGGTATAATTTAGCTGCGAGTTCGTTTGCTAAGGCTTCTTCGTTGAGGAATTCGTTTTCTTTAGCGAGTTGAATGGCGCGATCGTACAACTCAGCAGCCGGCCATTTTTCTTCAGCAACACGAGCCATCTCCGCCTCTAAAAGCAGAAATTTGGACAGACAGTTTTCAGGACAGTTGTGTGCCCAAATTTGAAGTTGTTGCCGATTATTCTGAACAACTTCTTGATAATCTTTGGGTAGTTTTTCCGGTGCTTCCCCATAAAGTTGCAATACAGTCAAAGACTGATAAAAACAATGCACAACACGTTGAAATTGTCCATATAGTGCATTAGAAAAGTCGGCCGCCGCTACTAACATTTCATAAGCTTTAGCATACTCACCATAGGTAAAAAACAAAAAGGCTTTAGCGAAATAGTAAGTGCTACTGCCATAGCCATAGCCAATTTCATTGAATGTTGCTAGCGCCGACTCTTCATCAAATGTTTCAGAGCTAAGGCTATACTTTCCTATCGTTAGCCCTTGCAAGTTCTCTAGGAGCTTGCACTGAAGAATTAGGGCAAATGCTGTCGTAATCTCAGTCCGTTCCGCAAAGCTGATGTATTTTTCATGTCGAGCCAGCAAACTGTGAATATCGCTGGAGACGATCGCCTGCTGCCAGAAACTGAACAGAGCACTGTGATGACACCAAGAAAAATCCCCTACCTCCATTGCCCCCTGATAAGCAGCTTGTTGCAGAACAAGATTGGAACTGACGTGCTTGCGCCAATGGTTGATAAAGTTGCCGAAGGACATATAAATTTTGCCATTCAGGGTGGTGTTATTAAATTTTTCATTCACCTTCAACCCTAAAAGTCCAAACTCATAGCCCAATTCATAGTCTTGAAAGCGTTGGCAGAGAATTGTGCCATACCAAACATAAACAAAACCCGCCACATTTGTATTCCCGTATTGCAAACAGAGATTGGTCATGTGTAAAACAACCAACACTAACAACTCCTGATTAGTTAGGTAAGTGGGCGGTACCATGTTCATTAGCAGTTTGATCTGCATCTGGCGTTCTTCATCGACAATGAGTGGTGCGTCGATTAGTCCTGCAACTTGGCGCTGATTTAAGGTTTTTTTTACTTCCAGAGCCATCTCTTCTAACTCTGCTTCGTTTGGCATAATCGCCAGTTCTAAGCCTAACAGTGTCAGCCCTTCAATTCCTACCTGAATCGCCTTTTGATACAGGGCATTATTTTGATAATGAGTTAGCTGAATCGCAATAATTTTGGCTCGCTCAAGACTTGAGTTGGCATAACTAAATGCGATTTCTATCAAATTTTCAGCTTCCTCAAAATGACCTGCTAAAAATTCAGCCTCAAGGCTTTCTAAATACATCGTAAATGTTAATTTATAAGCAAATTCCCATTTATTAGCGGGTAGAAAACTTAAACCGAAAGCGAGATATTTAGTCGCCGATTCATAAGCAGTTGAGAGTTTAGCTCTCTGCCCTGCAAAGAGGCTAATCTTAGCAAGCTTTGTTCGTTCTTCTTGCTGCGTTATTAGCTCCGAGCCAATGATAAAATGATTAATAATATCGAAGACCTCTTCTCCTCTTTCAACCTCGGAGAAATTCGGAAGAAGTAACTGTCCAATTTTGAGATGGGTTGCTTGCTTTTGGTGAGCGGGAATTAATGAATAAGCAGCTTGCTGAACCCGATCGTGGAGAAATTTGTAGTGAGGTAATTGAGCGGCGGTATTTGGCACGTTGGGGGTGCTTTTCCCCTCTTCTTTCCCTATATAAAACTTGTAAATTTCACTGGTTGGTAAGATGAATCCTTCTTGCAAGGATTTCCATAAATCGGCAGCAGTTTCTTCCGGTGACTTCTCGCTGACTACCGCCAATGTATTCAAATCAAACTGCGCTCCAATGCACGCAGCCAACTTCAGCACATCCTGAGTTTTTGGCGGCAATTTCTGCAATTGCACCGCCATAAACTCCACTACATCATCGGTGATAGTTAGGGCTTTGACTTTGGCGATATCGCACTGCCACCCCCCTGTTACCCCCCTGTGTCCTCCCCTGATAACGGGGGATGTTACTCCCCTCTCTCCCCCCTCCGTAAGGGGGCATGAAAGGGGGGTGGGATCAAACGCAATCAGCCCATCTTCCTGTAGCGCCCTGAGAAATTGCGTGGCAAAAAATGGATTGCCTTTGGTTTTTTGATAAACTAACTCGGTTAATGGCTCAGCAAGAGGGATCTCGCACGAGAGCGTATCTGCTATCAAATCGTTAATATCGACTTGACTCAGAGGTTCCAAGGTAATAGTATTTACCGTTACTTGGGATTTTTCCATCTCTGCTACTGCCAACATAAATGGATGAGCCGGAGATACTTCGTTATCTCGATATGCCCCAATTACCAGCAAATTCTGACTATCTTTTTCACTCATCAACACTTGCAAAAGCTTCAGGGATGCTGAATCTGACCATTGCAAATCATCCAAAAAAATCACTAAGGGATGTTCTTTTGTAGCAAAAACCGAGATAAATTTTTGAAATAGTAAATTAAAACGATTTTCGGCGGCACTTCCCGAAAGTTCCGAGACAGGCTGTTGTTTGCCAATAATTCGTTCCAATTCAGGAATTACTTCTACAATAACTTGACCGTTTTCGCCCAGAGCCTTGATAATTTTCCTTTGCCATCGTTCTAGCTGAGCGTCGCTTTCTGAGAGTAATTGATCCATTAAATCTCGGAAGGCTTGCACAAAAGCACTAAAGGGAATGTTGCGTTGAAATTGGTCGTATTTGCCTTTGATAAAATAACCGCGTTGCCGAACTATGGGTTTGTGAATTTCATTGACTACAGCGGTTTTCCCAATGCCGGAAAATCCGGCAACTAGCATCATTTCGCTGCGGGATAAGTTCGAGTCCGCCCAGCCGCCCTTAGTAAGGCGTGAGTCTTCTTTTCCCTGGTTTCTCTCGTTCCCAGGCTCTTGGGGGGAACGAGATTTAGAGGGGTTTGCTACTCGAGCGAATGCTGCTAATAATGCAGCGACTTCGGTTGCTCTGCCGTAGAGTTTTTCGGGTATGATAAAGCGATCGCAAAAATCTCGTCGCCCAATGGCAAAACTCTCAATTTTACCTGTATCATTGAGTTGTTGCAAACAATTTTTTAAATCTGCTTTCAGCCCTAATGCACTCTGATAGCGACATTCGGCATTCTTGGCAATCAATTTGCTGACAATTTCCGAGAGGACAATGGGTATTTCGGGATTAATTTCACGTACAGATGGTGGGTGCTGGGCAATATGACAGTGGATCAATTCCATCGGATCGCTGGATTGAAATGGCAATTTTCCTGTCAGCAATTCGTAAAAAGTTATACCTAATGAATAAAAATCTGTGCGGTAGTCAAGGCCGCGATTCATTCTTCCTGTTTGTTCGGGAGATAAGTAGCTGAGTGTTCCTTCGATCACGTTGGGACTCATCAGCATTTGAGTTTCTCGCGGCAGCAAAGATGCAATACTAAAGTCAATGAGTTTGACTTGTTGAGTCTCAGGATTTATTAAAATGTTGGCTGGTTTAATGTCTTTGTGAATGATGCGGTGGCGGTAAAGTATATCTAATGTATTGCTTAGATCGATCGCAATTTGGAAAAAATCCACCAGAGATTGCACGGCTTTTCCTTTCCCCGTCCATTCCTTCAGAGAAATTCCCCCGAAGTCTTCCACAATCAGCGCATAGCCGTTCCGGTAGGGTTCCAAGCTGTAGGTTTGGATGATTCCGGGCAAATTTAGGTTTTTGGCGATCGTGTATTGATTGCGAAAATGCAAGAGTTCGCTGAAGCTGGGATACTCGTTTCGCAAGACTTTGATGGCTACAGGTTTTTGGTCCGAGAGGCGAATTCCGCGATAAACTAGGGTGCGAGTGCCTGAATAAATTCGAGCGAGAATTTGATAGCCAGTTAATTCTATCATAGCAATAATTATTTTTTAGATAAATATTTGATTTACTCTTACAATCTAGTGCAAATCAGATTCTTCCTTGGTATTAATACTTAAAAATATAACAAATTTCGCAGCGCGCGAACAGCTAACCGTTAACGGTTAACCGGATTCGGTTAACCGTTAACAGTTAACCGAAGTCAGTTAACCGAATTCATTCTGGCTTTCAAGGCATCTCGCGCTTGTTCTCGATCGTCAAAATGGACTTTTTCTGTACCCAAAATTTGATAATCTTCGTGTCCCTTTCCTGCAATCAGCACGCCATCTCCGGGTTTAGCGTCCATAATAGCAGTGCGAATTGCAGCGGCGCGATCGCACAAAACCATCGGCTTTACGGCGGCGGGAATTCCTGCTAAAACATCCTCCAAAATGCGATCGGGATTTTCAGTGCGCGGATTGTCGGAAGTAACAACCGCTAAATCGGCTAATTCTGCAACGATTTTACCCATGATCGGCCGCTTAGTGCGATCGCGATCGCCACCGCAGCCAAACACGCAAATCATCTGACCCGGAATAAACGGCCGCGACGCCTTCAACAAGTTCTCCAAACTGTCTGGAGTGTGCGCGTAATCCACAATAACGCTAATATCTTGGTTAGGACTAATTTGCACTCGTTCCATCCGTCCCGGAACTCCCGAAAATTGAGATAATTTCTCCACAATTGCGGACAAATCTAAACCCAATTCTAAAACAGCACCAACAGCAGCCAACATATTTGATAAATTGAACTGACCGACTAAAGGCAAAACAAAAGCCGTTTCGCCCTTGGGAGTGTGCAGCATTCCCTTAACTCCATTTGGCTGATACTCCAAATCAAAAGCATACAAATCGGCCGTTTTCAGAACAGTGCTATAACTCCAAACTCGGTCGGACTTTAAACTTTCAACTATCCGCTGCCCGTAGGGGTCGTCAATATTAATTACAGCGCGATTTTTGAGGTAATCAGAACCAAATAAAAGCGACTTAGCCTCAAAATAATCTTCCATATCGCGGTGATAATCGAGATGGTCTTGAGTCAAATTTGTAAAGACAGCCACTTCAAAATTACACCCTAAAACTCGCTGCTGCGCTAAAGCGTGGGAACTGACTTCCATCACGCCGTGTTTGCATCCGGCTGCTACAGCTTCTGCTAATTGCTTTTGCAGGTCAACTGCAAAAGGTGTGGTGTAAAGTGCAGTTTTTTGGAAGCCCGGCCAGCGAGTATAAAGCGTACCGAAAATCGCCGTCGGCAACTGCATTTGATTGAGCAGAAATTCGATTAAATGAGTTGTGGTAGTTTTGCCGTTAGTCCCGGTAACGCCGACAAGTTTTAATTTGCTAGCTGGATTGCCGTAAAAAGCAGTTGCTATTTGACCGCAAACTTGAGCCATATCCGCTGCTGCGATGACGCAGGGAACCTCTTCTAGCCCCCCCTTAGCAAGGGGGGGTTGGGGGGGTGTCTTCTCGGCTGCTTGGGTGGAAATTATGGCGGCAAGTGCACCAGATTCGATCGCACTTTGCCAAAAATCTCCCCCATCAACCCGAGTTCCCGGCATTCCCAAAAACAAATCGCCCGCCTGACAAGCGTGGGAATTAGTGGATAAACCCTTGACTTCGGCATCGAGGGCGGGATGTTTGGCGTCAAAGGAAATGCTGGGAACTGCTGCTAATAATTCTCTCAATTTCATCTGAAAAACTCCTCGCTTGAATGTCTTGAATATGACTGGCGGAACCGATTTTTGAGCCACTCTCTACAGGTTTTTGCTGTGGGCGGTGCAAAGCCTAATTTTTTTTGGTGCGCGATGTAAAATCTATCTGCCTAGAGTAAGCTGCACACCGAGTACCCCGATGTCAGGATTAAAACCTGAGTTTTTGGGTAAATCATATTATTGTGACGGATCGATTTGCAAATATTTCTGTAACATTTGCTCCAATTGGGCGACACTACAGCGGGGAGAAGGGCGGGGTAACAGTTCTTCAGGGGAGAATGCAGCCTCGCCAGCAGAATTTGTTGGCTGCGGCTGCACTTTAAACAAAACAGGAACTTCGTACTGATAAGCTTGAAACCAGTCATCGCGTTCGGTAATATCTCGGACTTCGAGTTGAAACTTCAGGCTTTCAATCTGTTCGAGTTTTTCTTGCAACCCTTCGCACAAGTGGCATCCGGGTTTGCTGTACAAAATCAATCGCATCATAACAGTAAGATTAAACTCGATCTTAAATTATCAAACCTGCGATCGGCAGTTGGCGAACTCAACGCGAGTAAGACGCAACTCAGGGCTTTATTGGTAGCAATGCGCGATCGAAGTTATCTTAGCATTGGCGGCGAACAGATTACCGCGTTTGACAATCAAAACACTACAACCCCATCCCTCTCTTTCTTCTCTTCCTCTGTGCCCTCTGCGCCTCTGCGGTTAAAAAATAAATCTAGTTCACAAATGAAAGAGTTAAATTTATTCACACCACCTAATTGTCAAATTATACTTGACTAATAAATCAATCTTTAGTATAGTATATCAATAGCCCTACATAAAGGAGGCAGTATGGACTGCACCGAATACGCAGAAGCCAAGCGAAAAGCAGCTAAAAAAATTAGCGCCGACATTCGAGAACGCTGGAACAATCGCATCGTCACGCGAGGATTGCACTTGATGGGAGAAGCGGGGGCCGTGCAGTATTTGGCTGATTACGGGCGCGGCATCGGTACGGCAAAAGTTATTGGTTTTGCACTCTGCGCCGAGTCGGAAGGATACCCGGAAATGGCGATCGGCTTTTGGAAAAGAGCGTTTGAATTGGAAACCGGAGAAAAGCCGATCGCCCTGAATCCTCCAAACAAATCTAGCACCAATCTTGATCCTGCTGCCAAATCAGCTACCGCTGCCAACATAGAGACTGTTAATAACCCCGTAGTTCCCGAATTGCCGCCGCATTTGCAGCCGGGAAGAATTGTCACGATGCAGCCGGTGGACGCGCCGAGTGAACGTTCTTATTACATCGAAAATCCCGATTATTGGGGACAGCCAAAACGCGATGGCAATCGAGTCGTTGTCATTGCGACGCCAGATAAAGTATACTACCAATCGCGATCGACTAACCTCCGGCAACAAGCATCGATTGAGATCGATCGCACATTAATCGACACAGCCGCTAAAATTGGCACCTTTGTTTTAGACGGCGAACTGTATTACAAAAGCTGTACGGGCAGCGAACACCGCACCGGCGCGCAAGCTGCTACAGTTAATATTGAAAGCGGTTTTCCGACTACTCAGCCCAACGCAATTTATGCCATTTTTAAAAGTTTGTTTTTCAAAGGCAATGATTTAACTTCCGTTGCCGAATCCGAACGAATTGCAGCGGGAGTTGAAGTTGGCAAAATGCTGGCAAATTTCTCCCCAGCCTTTGAAGTTGTACCGACATTTCGCACCACCGCCGAAAAACTCGTCCTGGCCAATCAGCAGGAATCTGAAAACAGAGAAGGCGAAGTTTGGGTGTTGCACAACTGTCACTATGTCGGCGGAAAAGATGTGAAAAAATATCCGATGGTGAGAACTAAATACTGTCAAGAACACGATTTGTTTATTGTGGGTTTGACGGCGACAAAAGTAGCGGGGAGGCCGTTTAGCGCCGTCAAAGTAGCGCAAGAAATTGATGGCAAATTAGTGCCAGTAGGAACAGTGGGAACCGGGTTTAGCGGGGAGGAAATGCAGGAAATTGCCCGACTCTACGAGGCTAACCCCAAAAATGTCAAAATTAAAGTGCGATCGCAGGGTTTGACGGAAAGTGGCAAATTATGGCACGCACGATTTCTGGAGTTTTGTTAAATTTGTAGGGAAACGGCACTGCGGTTTCCTTCCCCAAATATGCGAGTTCCAACACATAGTATCAGACAAAATCAGCGGAGTAAAAATCAATGGTTATCAGCAAAAACAATTTCTACATTTCTCCCGAAGAGTACCTAGAAGGCGAGCGAGTAAGCCCGATCAAACACGAATATAGACGCGGACAGGTTTATGCAATGACAGGGGCAAAAAAACCTCACATTATTATTGGTAGTAATTTAGTTCGGCTGCTGGGAAATCATCTTCTGAATACGCCATGCTTAGTTTTATCATCAGATATAAAAGTCCGACTGGAAGAGGCAAATTGCTATTACTATCCTGATGTAGCGGTGACTTGCGACGAAAGGGATACCTCAACTACGGAAGATTTCATTTTATATCCATCTTTAGTAGTTGAGGTATTGTCGCCCTCAACAGCAGCTTTCGACAGAGGCGATAAATTTGCCGATTACCAAACTTCTCCGAGTTTGCAAGAATACGTACTCATCACTCAATCTGAGATTAAAATTGAGTGTTTTCGGCTTAATGCTGAGGGAAATTGGGTTTCTCAGATTTACCGACAAGGAGATGAGTTAGAGTTAATGAGTATAGATTTTCGCTGCCAGATCGCACAAGTTTATCAAAAAGTACCCGGCATGGTATTGTGATGTATGAAACAATATTTTTAGTAGTAATCTCCTCTCGTCTGTACTTGGACAAAAACCTTAAACCTAGTTCTTAGTAAAGACTTTAGTTTTTCTGCCGAAGCTAAAGGAGGGCTGAAGTCATCACTACTAACCCAAAAGATAATTTACTAGGCAGACAGGCAACCAATTGAAGCAAAAGGATAAGAAATAAGTTCGCCATGTCGTACTCCTACTCGATGCAGGGTTTATCAGTAAGCCCTATTGACCTGACTGGGTTGTAGCCCAACATTCGGTAATAGAACCCCTGCTGGGTAAGGAGTTCGCCGTGGGTGCCAGACTCCTTAATCTCGCCCTCCTGCATCACAAAAATCCGATCGCAGTCTACGGCAGTTTCGAGTCGGTGCGTGACCAAGATGATGGTTCTGTTGCGACGTAGACGTTGCAAAGTCTCTAATACCCACTGCTCGTGCTTCAAGTCCAGCGCATTCGTGGGTTCGTCGAGGATGAGTATGGGAGCCTTAGTGACGAGTGCCCGCGCGATAGCTAGGCGCTGTCGCTGTCCCCCCGATAGGTTTTGACCGCCCTCAGCGATCGAGGTATCATACTGATCCGGCAAGGTTTCGATGAACTCGGCTGCCCCAGATTCAACCGCCGCCTCCCGAATATCGGAGAGCCTCGCATCCGGGCGACCGTAGGCGATATTCTCGGAGATCGTTCCGGGAAAGAGTGGGCTGCCTTGCGAGACGAGCGCCATGTGTTTGCGGACATCGGTAAGTTTAAGGGTGCGGAGGTCAAAGCCGTCGAGAAGGACGCTGCCCGATGTCGGGTCATAGAAGCGAGGCAAAAGATTGAGCAGCGTACTCTTTCCCGTCCCGCTAGCGCCCAAAAACGCCACCATCTGACCAGGCTCGATACTAGCGCTGATATTCCGTAAAACGGGTTGCCCAGCGTTGTACTCAAAGCTCACGTCGGCAAATGCTAGTGTGCGGGGATAGACGGGAAGCGATCGCGCGTCAGGCGCGTCTTGTATGGCGGGCGGTTCGTCAATAATCGTAAAGACGCGATCGCATGAAGCTACAAACGTCTGGATCTTGGTCGTGAACCCCAACACCCAACCTATCGGGTCCCAGAACTGCCCCAGGTACGCCATGAATACGAGCAGATCGCCAATGGTCACGCCGCCCTGTACCGGACGCAAGAACTGGTCGCGATAAACTAGATATCCGCCGTAGCCTAAGATTACCCCGCTTCCCAGGGCAAAGACTACCTGAACCGCTAGCGGATAGAGGTTTTCTTGCCAATTGAGCCGCATGGAGGCCTTGACGCTGCGTTCGACCGCCTGCCCGAAGCGCCGCGACTCCGTTGCTTCTCGACCGAAGGACTGGATTAGCCCGATCAATTCTATAGCTTGCTGCATGGTTGAGGTCATCACCGCATCGGTCTGCTTCGACTCCAGGGCTCGACTCCTAATCCTTCCCTCGAAGTACCAATTCGCCAGTATTAGAAGCGGAGTGAACGAAAGCGCAAACACGGTGAGGAGGACGTGGCGCGACAACATGATCCAGATCATCGCCGTCAGCGTCACCGATGCGGCCGTGGAGCCGATGAGCGTATCGATTACCCCCCACGGGCCAAGACTGTCGTAGCTCAACCGATAGATTGCGTCACCCTGCGAGCGCTCGCCGTGCCAACCAAGACTCAGTGCCTGCATTTTGTCGTAGAGTTCGGTACGAACGCGCAAGGTTCCGTTGTACTGGATGCGGTAGTTCAACATCCTACGAAGCATGAAGACGGTATCGCTCAGGATTCTAATAATCATCGCGACGAACGCCATTCCGAAAATTCGGTTCAGCGTCCTTTCACCGAACGGGGCAAGAAACAGTGTATGAATCCAGTTGGATTTCGGAGTTGGTGACAAAACCGTATCGACTAGAATCGCGATCGGCCAGGCGTTGAGAAGGTTGAAAAGCACCGATGCCCCGATTAAAAGCAAGAGTGTGACTATCAGCCATAAATCTTGGCGGAAGTAGAAAATAGAGCGCAGGACGATCCGCACCAACCAATGTTGGTTAATTAACGGCATCACCATTTTTGGTGAATTCTTCTGGCTCTTCAAACGTGTTTTGAATGGAAAATTCATGGATGTGCTGGATGCCTCTAAGTAAGACAATGCACCAATTAGGAAGTTTCACCTCAGTCAGAGAAGCCAGAAATTAACTTTGGGTTTTCACCCCTGTTGTCAAGCAGGGCAGATGGAATGTGAGATTATTCGACTGGTGCAAGATGTAAGGTAGAGTTTCGTTGTTTAAGGGTAGCTAAATAGAAAGCGAGCTCGCGTATGCTTCCTGGTGTGATGCGTAAGCGTTGCTTTCCCGAAAGCAGTCACCAAGTTGAAATAGTCTCAACTTTTAGTGCGGAACTTTCCTCAATTGGTCGATCGCATCCAAGCAAAAACCCCATCAGTCGGGCAATAGGGCTAACGCCCTCGCCCAATAGATAACTACAATATTAGGGAAACCTTCAGTAAATCCAAAGCTCTCTGCGTTGCAAAGGAGCCGGCATCGTCAGTTGGTCGAAACTAACTGAAACCAGACGCAATTTAGGCTAGACTCGATTTTTAGCGATTGTCGATAAATTTGTTATTAACGTCCGAAAACTGGGAACTGGAAAACCCTCAGAAGTAAATTTTGTTGAAGCTTTCCGTTTTGCTGGAGTGGATGGCTTAACCACAACAACCATCGGCCCTGAATCAGAAGCATTCAACCACTCCTCATCCTCGAACAACGACGACGGACGGTAATCGTTGACACATATTCCCTTCTAAGTAATAAGCTAACACAGATAAAAACAGGTGTGCAAGCACCACCATTCGTTGTATCGCTCGCAACAACACCCACAGCATCACTAATAGGGGAAACACCACCCACACAACCAACACAGGAAACTGCATTGCCAACTGCAACGCCACCTGGGCCGGAAGCATTAGCACCAGAACCAGTTTCCATTCAACTAGACAGATACATTTAACCCGGTAAATCCCGGACGCTCGCCAGGAATAACCGTGTATGGCAAGATAGAGAAAGCAGCAAGCTCTCCTATCAAGGAGGTATCTCTCAAAGCTTTCAACAAAATATTGAAAGCACCGTTTTTGTCTCTGTCCAGAGTGTGTCCGCACTCTGGACATTTAAAGACTTTAGACCCGCCTAATTTAGTATGGACCTGTCCACACTTTGAGCAGGTTTTTGATGTGTACTCTTCTGTTACGTCTACTACAACACCACCGTGCTTAAATGATTAAAATCTTACACCTTTCAGACATTCACATGGGCAGCGGCTTTTCCCACGGCCGGATTAATCCCGAAACAGGTTTAAATACGCGGCTGGAAGACTTCGCGGCGACGCTGAGTAAATGTATGGATAGAGCAATTTCTGAACCCGTAGATTTAGTCATATTCGGGGGCGATGCTTTCCCAGATTCGACGCCTCCACCGTTTGTTAAAGAGGCTTTTGCCCGCCAATTCAGCCGCTTGGTGGACGCGCAAATTCCGACTGTTTTGCTAGTAGGAAATCATGACCAACATTCTCAGGGACAAGGCGGCGCGAGTTTGGGGATTTATCGGACTTTGGGGATACCTAAGTTTATTGTAGGCGATCGCCTGGACACTCACCTGATTCAAACCCGCAGCGGGCCCGTACAGGTGGTAACATTGCCTTGGTTGACTCGATCGACCTTAATGACACGTTCCGAGACTGAAAGCCTGTCTATGGGCGATGTTAACCAATTGTTAACCGAAAAACTGACGATCGCAATGGAAGGCGAAATTCGCCGCCTCAACCCCGACATACCAACCGTCCTTTTAGCGCACTTAATGGCAGATAAAGCCAGTCTGGGCGCCGAACGTTTTTTAGCAGTTGGCAAAGGTTTTAACATACCCGTTTCCATGCTAACTCGCCCTTGTTTTGATTACGTTGCTCTCGGCCACGTTCACAAACACCAAAATCTCAATGCTTCCAACAATCCGCCCGTAATTTACCCCGGAAGTATCGAACGAGTTGATTTTAGCGAAGAGAAAGAAGATAAAGGTTTTGTGTTAGTTAATTTGGAACGGGGGAAAGCAGAGTGGGAATTTTGCACTTTGCCAGTGCGGGTGTTTCAGACTATTAAAGTGAATGTGGCAGAATCGGAAAACCCGCAAGCCGAGTTAGTTAAAGCTATTGGCAAGAAGGAAATCCAAGATGCGGTTGTGAGATTAATTTACCAATTGCGATCGGAACAATTAGATTTAATCGACAACGGAGAATTGCACGCACTTCTGGGCGAAGCGCATAGCTACACAATTCAACCGGAATTAGTCAGTCAGTTAGCGAGGCCCCGGTTGCCAGAATTGAATGCTAATAATAGTATAGAACCCTTAGAAGCTTTGAAAACTTATCTGGCAAGTCGCGAAGATTTGAAAGATGTTGCGGAGAGTATGTTAGAGGCGGCGCAGGGTTTGTTGGGCGGTGCGGAGGAAGTTTTGGTTGAATTTTAGGTAAGTTATATAAATTCCGGCTACACCGGAATGATTTAACCCCAGAGAAAGCGGGGAACACAGAGGACGAGAAGAGAGAGATGAATAATTCCGATGCTAACGGATTTGATATTATCAGCGATGGAACTCTATCGAGTCTATCTGGCAATGTTTCATAAGAGGAAAAAATGAGAATTAATAAGATTTATGTAGGTAAACTTTTTGGAGTTTTTAACCATCTGGTTTCTTTGAATAGGGAAGATAGAATCACGATTATTCATAGTCCGAATGGATTCGGTAAAACAGCATTACTCAGGATAATTAATGGGTTTTTTAATTCACGTTACTCACAACTTCGTACTATTCCATTTGCCGAATTGAGAATAGACTTTGATGATGGCAGTCATCTACAAATAACTAAGTCGATCGATACACCTGAACAGGAAAAAGATAAAGATTTAATGTTTTACTTTTCTAAGCCTGGTGCAGAAAAAGAGATATTTTCACCGGATTTATTCATGGACTCAATAGATTTATCAGTGGGAATCAACGTGTCCTCCGATATCACAGATGATACACTACAGTCATCAGGTGACATAGAAACACCAACTCAAATTTCGGAATTACAATTAGAAAGTATTCTCATCTCTGCATCTAGGAAGTTCATGTCAAAGTTAGCCAGGAGAGTTAAGGAAGAACCAAAGTGGCTGTCAGAACTAAGAAGCTCGATCGATGTTCATTTTATCGAAACTCAGCGTTTGTTAACTCCCTCAAGCGTTCCTAAAGCAGGGGTAGATACCAAACACCCCTCAATGATTCCCTCGGTTAATATATATTCCCAGGAACTCGCAGAAGATATTCAAGGAAAGCTGGCTGAATACGGTGGATTGTCTCAATCCCTTGAAAGAACCTTTCCTGCAAGAATTTTCAATAACAAAACACCCTCCGATATAACAGAGGAAATGCTTCGGAACAAATTAAATGAAATTGAGGAAAAGCGTTCTCGTCTCAGAAAAATTGGTCTTTTAGATAAAGACGAAAATCCTGATTTTCAAATCGAACAACATATTGATGTAACTACAAAAAACATTCTGTCAGTTTATGTTGAAGATGTCGAAAATAAACTCATGGTTTTTAAGGAACTCGCCACTAAAATAGAACTTTTCACAAGAATTATTAAACAGCGATTTCTCTATAAAAATATGAGCATCAGTAAAGAGAAAGGTTTTACCTTTACAACGGCGGATGGCAAACCTTTGTCGCCGACAGATTTATCTTTCGGGGAACAGCACGAACTGGTAATGCTGTACCAGTTGTTGTTCAAAGTTCAACCTAATTCGCTCGTTCTCATTGACGAACCAGAAATTTCGCTGCACGTAGCATGGCAAGTCGAGTTTCTCAAAGATTTGCAAGCAATTATTAAGCTGGCAAACTTTGACGTGTTGTTAGCTACTCACTCTCCAAGTATTATAGACGATCGCTGGGATTTGACAGTGGAATTACAAAAGCCAGTTGAATGAAAGAATACATTAACCCTAACTACATTGCCAACCAAATCCGCTTACTGAGAAATCAACCTCAATACACTGAACATTCTTTTTTAATCACTGAGGGAGATACAGATGCGCGGGTATGGAAAAACTTAGTAGACTCCGCAAAGTGTCGTGTGGAAATTGCCCATAATAAGGATAATGCTGTGCAAGTGCTAAATATCCTTGAAAAAGATAATTTTGCTGGTGTGTTGGCTGTCGTTGATGCTGATTTTGACATATTAGAAGGTACTGTTACATTTAGTCCTAATTTACTCTTAACCGACACTCACGATCTTGAAACTATGCTGCTGAAGTCGCCAGCACTTGAAAAGGTGCTTTTGGAACACGGATCGGAAGCAAAAATTAATAATTTTGCTAAAGATATCCGCCAGACTTTATTAGAAAGTGCCCAGATTGTCGGTTATTTACGATGGGCTTCGCTGAAATTTAATTATTGTTTGAAATTTGAAGGTTTAGCTTTTAATAAATTTGTAGATGATAAAACCTTGGCACTAAATGAATCGAAGTTGCTTCAAACTGTGAAAAACAACTCTCAAAAGCCGGGACTTGACGAACCGGAAATTAGAGGAAATATGGATAGCTTAAAAACAGATACTCAAGATATGTGGTACATTTGTTGCGGTCACGATATGATTGCTATTTTGTCGATCGCACTTTGTAAAGCATTAGGTTCCTGTAACTCTAAGCAGGTTGAACCCAATGTACTAGAAATAAATTTAAGGCTAGCCTATGAGTCTGCTCATTTCCGGCTGACTAAACTTTATATAGCTATTCAGACATGGGAACAAACTAATCAACCGTTTCAGGTGCTACCTAACCTGTAACCTCCACATTCCCAAAAACTTCCCCTACAACCAACCGAGTTCCGTTCGCAAAATCCACCCCAGACTGCACCTTTTTCCCCGCCAACTGCACCTCCCGCAATAATAATAAACCATCACCGGTTTGGACGATCGCCCCCAAGCCCTTCACAACCTTCACCACTTCCCCATTTGCGCCCGACAACTGGGACAAAACAGGCCATTCGCGTTCCAAAACTCTCAAATCCGCTGGCATTTGCAGCCAATATTCCGGCCCGACGGGCACAGTAGCTATCACCTTCAGAGAATTGCCACGAAAAGTCGTCGTGCAATCCGGGAAAAAGCCCCTTACTTGATTGTGAAGGGCGATCGCACTTTTCGACCAATCCAGCACATAATCCGCACTCTTAATCATCGGCGCGTAAGTCGCCTCAGCATCATCTTGAACAACAGCTTCAATTTTGTCGTCCCTCAATTTCACCAAAGTTTCAACCAACAAATCCGCCCCAACTTCCGCCAACCTATCCGCCAAAGAATCAGCATTATCCAACAGCGAAATACCAGCAAAAGCCTTCAATAGCATCCCCCCAGTATCCATCCCAGCATCCATCAGCATAGTAGTAATTCCTGTTGTCTTTTCCCCGTCAAAAAGACAGCGCTGAATCGGCGCGGCACCGCGATACTTCGGCAAAATTGAACCGTGAACGTTAACGCAAGCCAAACTAGGAATATCCAGAATTTCTTGAGAAAGAATTTGGCCGTAAGCCACCACCACAAACACATCCGCCTCCGCTTCCTGCAACTTAGCAAGCGTTTCCGCATCCTTCTTAATTCGGCGCGGCTGCCAAACCGGGAGACTGTGATTTAAAGCCACATCTTTTACAGGTGAAGGCATCAACTGATTGCCTCTTCCCCGACGTTTGTCCGGCTGAGTCACCACACCCACAACCTCAAATTCTGGGTGACTCAGCAAACTGGATAAAGTAGGAACAGCAAAATCGGGAGTGCCAAAAAATACAATTTTCATAAATTTTTACTTATTTCGTACAGTACAATAATAACAATAAAACTACGCCATTAATTCATCCACCGCCACCCTAAATCCTGCCAAAACAACCTGAGTTGTCGCCACCTCACCAGGCTTGAACAAAACCACCTGACTTTGAGTAATTACTAACACCCAACTACTCTTAGGAAACAGCAGCCAAACTTCCAAACATCCCGATTCTAAATACTCCTGTGCCTTAGCAAAAACATCATCAGCAAAATCGCTAGGCCAAACAATCTCAGCTAGCAGCGGAAAACTCTGGGGCAAAACCGAAAACTCCCCAACTTGCGCCAACAGTTCAGGAGTAATATAAGATACATCGGGTATCCGCCCTTTTTTCATAGTTTGACAAGTAACTTCCACATAAACCTCGCCCCCTTGGCCGCTTGAGATCATGTAACTTCTCCAGTAATAATCTAGCTTTGATTGAATGCGGCGAGTTTTTGCAGTCATTCCCGGTTTCCCCACTACTTCTCCATTTACAAATTCTACAGGATGTTTGACTATAACTTTACCGTCCGCCCACTCCGTCCCGTCAGGAGGATTTTGCATCCATTCTTCCAAAGTTAAATCTAACTGTTCTACACTAGGAATTATCATGGGATTTACAGTTTTTAGTGTTCATCTCAATCTTATCATATCTGTCAGAGCATGGGAAGCCCGTCGAATCTCCTGCTGAAACTCAGCCGCAGCTTATTTGCCGACACCGCCGAACAAGAAAAGTTTATTCATGCCGTCACCAATCCCCACACTTTTAATCCTGCTATCTTGTGGCTGCAACCAAAACCAACAGGAAACCCATTTAATCTCGAAATTCCCGTTTCTTGGCAGCCGGAATTTGTAGCTAGACTAGCCTTAGAATCCCAACCGGGAAAACATTCCTTACATCAAGCCGGACATTACTACTGTCTCGACTTTTCCTCAATCTTCGCCGCCTCCACATTGTTAACAATACCGCAGCCAATCAAACTAATCTTAGATATGTGCGTCGCCCCCGGACGCAAAAGTGTCTTTGCCTGGAAAACATTAAAGCCAGAAGCGCTCTTGTGCAACGAAGTCATAGGCAAACGCATGGGAATGCTGATATCTAATTTAAGACGCTGCCAAATTCAACCATCCGCCGCCGCCAACGCCGATTCAAAAATACTTGCCGAAAAGATGCCACAAACGGCTAATTTAGTAATAGTGGATGCTCCTTGTACTGGTCAATCACTCTTAGCAAAAGGAGACAAAGCACCAGGCTGCTTTCATCATGTCACCATCAACAGCAATGCCAACCGCCAAAAAAGAATTTTAGCCAATTCTGCTAAAATTGTAGCGCCCCAAGGTTATCTTGCATACATGACCTGCACTTATTCCACGGCAGAAAATGAACAAGTCAGCGAATGGCTGTTAAGCAAATTCCCCGAATTTGGGCCAGTCATTGTTCCTCATTTAGAAAAATATCGATCGCACGTGACAGAAATTCCTTGCGATCGGATGTGGCCGCAAGATAGACTAGGAGCAGGAGCTTTCACCGTTTTGTTTCACAACACCTCGGATGGAGAGAGAAATCAGCTACCAGCAGATTTTCGAGATTTAGCTCGTTTTACTCTGTAATTATCCACTTTTATTGAAAATGATTTTATCTCAATTCGCCACAGCAATTTACCGACAGCTACACAATGCGACCGCAGCATTTTTAAATTCTCTGAAATACAGTAGGAACAAGGCACTGCCAAAAGGTGACAAATTAACGTTAAACCGACCGTATCTATTGTTTGTATCGAAGTCTAGATCCCCCCTGACCAAGGGCGGGCACGGGGGCACCGCCCCTACTAAGGGAGGGACAAGAAATATTCTCAAAGTCCCCATTTTCAAGGGGGATTTAGGGGGATATATACTCGACGACAAGCGAGATTTATTATGGGTTTGGGTCTTAATTGGTCACGCATTGGGACTGCCGTGTACCTACTCACTTGAAAACCGCTATCGACTGCAAACCAAACGTGCAGCCTGCATTTTCCTAACTTTAAGTTTGCTAATATTAAGCGGCTGTCAAAACAGCACAACACCCGCAGCCAAAAACGGCGAACCGATCGAACTCACACTGTGGCACGGCATCAATCCCCCGCCAAATCGCGACGTATTTCAAACCCTCACAGACAAATTCAACAAAACACATCCTAACATCCAGATCAAACCAGTGTACATCGGTCAGCCCGACCAACAACTACCAAAAATACTCACAGCAATAGTTGGAAATGCACCGCCGGATGTGCTGTGGAATGGCCCCTCAATTGCAGGAAAACTAGCAGAACTCGACGCAATTGAACCCTTAGAAAACTGGCTCGACAAATCGCCCCGGAAAGCCGAAATCGACCCGGCCCTCTTCGAGTCAATGGAACTTGGCGGACACACTTGGTCAGTTCCCCTAGGCACAAATAACGTCGCCATCTTTTACCGTCCCAGCTTATTTGCAGCAGCAGGAATCAAAAAAGTGCCGCAGAATTGGGTCCAATTAAAGCAAGTAGCTCGATCGCTCACCCGAGACACCAACGGAGACGGCCGCACAGACCAACACGGCATAGTGCTCCCCCTAGGCAAAGGAGAATGGACAGTATTTACCTGGCTGCCATTCATGTTCAGCGCAGGCGGCGAACTCAAAGGCGAAATACCTCAAAGTCCTGTACCCCAAATAGATAATCCCGGTTCTCACGCCGCCTTAGAATTGTGGAGCGACTTGTTAAAAGAAGGTTCAGCAATATTGTCAGCACCCGAACGCGGTTACGAACTCGACAATTTCATCGCCGGGAAAGTCGCTATGCAAATCACCGGGCCGTGGACGCTAGCACAGTTGCAGCAAAGCGCGATCGACTACGCAGCAATGCCTTTACCCATCCTCAAACGCCCCGCAGCCGTCGTAGGGGGTGAAAACCTATTTTTAATGAAAACCTCGCCAGAACGAGAGCGAGCAGCCCTAGTATTCTTAGAATACGTTATAGGTGAAGAATTCCAAACAGCATGGGCATTGGGAACAGGTTACTTGCCCATTAACTTAAAATCGAGACAGAGCCAAGCTTATCAAAGCTTTGTGGAAAAAAACCCTATTTTGCGAGTATTTTTAGAACAAATGAACTCAGCCAGAGCGCGACCCATTATATCAGGTTACTCCCGCCTGTCAGAAAACCTCGGTCGCGCCATAGAGGCAACCCTTCTGGGCCGCAACCCCCAAGACGCCCTTAAAGAATCTCAAGAGCGTTTGACACTAACCTTAGATATTGCAACAGCCAAAAAGAAATAGACAATAAAAAATATTTTTTATTGCTGTAAATTATCCGCTTTCACTGTATTCGAGCGAAAGACTTGAAGCCTCGATTAATGGGTTAAAAATCTAGTGAAAATCACTACCACCTGCACTTCTAATCAGAAACCGTGTTTCTTGCCCCAGACTTACCTAAAAGCAGAGATTTTACGTCGCTGTTATTGGTATTTTAGGTATTTTAGGTATTTTAGGTATTATTGAGTACAGTGCAAAATGTTAGGGTGAATTGAGTTACGCTCGCCCGACACAAAAAGACACCCGCTGTCGCTCGGTAATAAATTTTTAACAAAAACCAAAAAATTACAAACCAATTGCTTAGCCATTAGAGATATATTTACAAAAAAGCAATACTCCCGAAATTCATGGGCAGATTTGATAGAACAAAAAAACCGCTCACTCAACGGCCCCACAAAAAGTTAGCTCAAAAGCTTCTCTCACTACCTACCACCCATGACCTAATAGAAACATTTTCTCTACCCTCTGCCTGTCCCGTGCCACATACTGAGACCCCAACAACCGTCCACCTTTTCCCCAAACGACCATGCAGACAAAGTTCCTTAACGCAATCAAAGGACATTCCTGGCGGTACTTCCTCGCAGTAGGCGCGATCGCCCTGGTCTACTATTGGGCGTCGGAATTCGCCATTTCCACCCTCACCCTCAGTTCAGAAATTTACCCGATGTGGCCAGCAGCAGGAATTGCCCAAGTCGCCCTGCTGCTGTTTGGGCGGCAACTGTGGCCGGGAATCGCGATCGGAGGCTTCCTGTTCAGCATGAGCGTACCGTCGGCCAACCTCGGCACGGCATTGATCTCGGCAGGCGCCAGAACCCTGCAAGCGTGGACGGGAACTTATCTACTCCAGGGCATTAACTTTAGCGCCCGGCTCGATCGGCTCAAAGACGTTTTAGGAATAGTCGGACTAGCAGCCTTGAGCTCTACCCTAATCAACTCCACCATCGGCAGCATCGTCGTCTGCCTGACCGGTTTATCTAGCTGGAGCGATTTTGGCACGATTTGGGGGACTTGGTGGGTGGGAGACGCTATGGGAATTTTGCTCGTCGCCCCGCTACTACTGACGTGGCAACAATTGCCCAAAGTCCCCACCCATCGCAAACAGATAGCTGAACGAGCGATTTGGCTGCTGCTGCTACTAGCAGTCGGCTGGCTCGTCTTTTGCTCCCGCACCCGCGCCGCCTACGCCCGCTATCCCCTCGAATACTTACCATTTCCCCTAGTAGTTTGGGCTGCCTTTCGATTCGGTCAGCGCTACACCGCCCTCTCCAACTTCATCCTCTGTGGCTTCGCCATCTGGGGTATAGCCCGAGGCAGCGGCCCCTTCCTCAAACACGCCAGCAGTATCCCCCAAGCGCTGTTATCCCTGCAAGCCTTCATCGCCGTCATCGCCGTCACCGGCTTAGTCTTAGCTGCCACCGTCGCCGAACGCCACCAAGCAGAAGCCTCCCTGCGCGCCAGCGAAGCCAGCCTCGCTAACGCCCAACGCATCGCCCAGCTAGGCAACTGGGACTTAGACCGCAACGCCCAGCAATTGCGGTGGTCAGAGGAAATTTACCGCATCCTGGGACAGCAACCAGGAACTTTTGAACCCAGCCTGGAAGCCTTCTTGGAATACGTGCACCCTGAAGACAGAGAATTAGTCAAAACCTCGATCGAAGCCGCTTTATTTCAGCAACAGCCTTACAGCATCGACTACAGGCTCATACTCCCCGACGGTAGCAACCGCACAGTCTACGAACAAGCCGCCGTCACCTCCCTCTACATCACCAGCACCGTCCAAGACATCACAGACAGAAAGCAAGCCGAAGCCGCCCTGCGTTCTTCAGAAGAAAGATTTTCCAAGGCCTTTCACGCCTCCCCAGTCGGGATCAGCATCTGCACCCTCACAGATGGATGCTTCCTCGATGCCAACGAAAGCTTTTTGCGCTCATTAGGCTGGCTGCGGCACGAATTTATCGGCCGCACTCCCAGCGACTTAGGAATGTTTGTCAATTCAGAAGACGGGGGGCGGCTCGCCCAGGTTTTGCAATCACAAAATTCGATCAGCAACCAAGAAATCAAAATTCGCACCAAAGCCGGCGAAGTGCGCGACTGGCTGCTGTCAGTGGAACTCATCCACCTCGGCAGCACTCAGTGCGTTTTAATCATGACCACCGACATCACCGAACGCTTGCGTTCCGAAGAATTCCGCCGGGCCGCATTAGCCGCCGAAGCTGCAAATAGATCCAAAAGCATTTTTCTCGCCAACATGAGTCACGAACTCAGAACCCCCCTCAACGCCATCATCGGCTATAGCGAGCTCCTGCAAGAAGACGCCCGAGACCTCGGTGCCGAAGAGTTCATCGACGACCTCCAGAGAATTAACACGGCAGGCCAGCACCTACTCGCGCTGATTAAACATATTCTCGACTTGACCAAAATTGAAGCAGGCCGCATCGACTTCGACCTCGAAACCTTCACCATTTCAACTCTGGTTGAGGAAGTAGTGGCCACGATCGCGCCGATGGCACACAAAAATAGCAATATCCTAGAAATACAATGCCCCGATGATATTGGCTCGATGCACACCGACAAAACTAAACTCCGGCAGTCTCTGCTCAACCTCATCAGCAATTCCGCGAAATTTACTTGCTCCGGCGCGATTACCTTCGCCGTTACCCGATCCGTCGAAACCCCCGCCGACCCTGCAAAGAAAGGCAAAAAACTTGGAGCGTATAGAGGAGGTGGCCAAGCTGAAAATAGCTTGTCTCTCTTATCTTCCGCTCAAGATTGGATCATTTTTACGGTAACAGATACCGGCATTGGCATGACTCCCGAACAGTTAGCCAGAATCTTTGAGCCTTTCACCCAAGCCGATTCCTCAACTACTAAGAAGTACGGCGGCACTGGTTTGGGGCTGACGATTACTAAGAAATTCTGCGAAATGATGGGCGGAGACATTACCGCATTCAGCGAGGTGGACAAAGGTTCTACCTTTACCATTCGGCTGCCAGCTATTTTCACCGACCTTTCGATCTCAACCGAAAAGTCTGACCAATAATATTTTTTTACAGTTATTTTCTATGCCTGTAAATTTTATTTGCCTCCGCACTTGGCTGATTATTTCGGGAGCATCTCATATTTGTAAAAATACTTCTTCTGGCTCCTTCCTTCTTCTGGCTCCTTCCTTCTTCTTCTTTCCT
>NZ_JAUBOZ010000098.1:0-100 GCF_036700475.1 Microcoleus sp. T2B6
TTGACAGTTGACAGTTGACAGTTGACAGTTGACAGTTGACAGTTGACAGTTGACAGTTGACAGTTGACAGTTGACTGTTAAAAATGTAAAATCTAAAATC
>NZ_JAUBOZ010000098.1:200-29066 GCF_036700475.1 Microcoleus sp. T2B6
TAAAATCTAAAATCTAAAATCGATGGGCTGTTGACTGTTAAAAATCTAAAATCTAAAATCTAAAATCTAAAATCGATGGGCTGTTGACTGTTAAAAATCTAAAATCTAAAATCTAAAATCTAAAATCGATCGACTGTTGACTGTTAAAAATCTAAAATCTAAAATCTAAAATCTAAAATCTAAAATCTAAAATCTATGGGCTGATTACTAATTACTGATAAATCTAATTGTCGTCATCCGATTGTATAAATCCGGGGCGGTGCGAATGATTTTTCTCAGAAGCTCATCCGTCACCCAAAAGACGAGGGGAAACGAAAATGTTTTGCTGAATTCGCTGCATAGTAGGTTGGTAGAAACGAGCAATCGATCGATGGGCTGCACTGATTCCAAACCGAGGAGCATTAAAGCTGGAGGCTGTTCCCCGTCTATTTCTGCTGCGATTGTCGTGTAAAGAGTTGTAGCCGATTTGGGCAAAAACAGTTGCCGGGGTTTCACGGGACAATTTACTTGCAGCCGATCGACTATTTGCTGCCGCAAAGCCAGCGAGTTGCAGTTGACTAAAACGAAAGAAAAGTAACCTTGGGAAAGACGGAGCGCCCGAATTAAAGTTGAGAACGACCGCTCGTTATATTTAGCTGAGTCGTACTTAGCTGCATCCTCTTTAGCTGTATTTTCTGAGCTTTTCTCGACAAACATAAATTGCATATTTTTTATCTAGTTTTAGAGGTTTTCTAGATTAAATGATGTTTCTAAAGAAAATGTGAAGATCTGAAATTTATTTTTCTTTTAAAAACATTTTGGTAAATATACCACGGTTTTAAGTTAATATCAATAGTCCGATCGAAATAGTCCGATCTACTGATTTGGCTTGAACCACTCAAAAAGCACCTGCGACGGCACAACACAAGTATAGCCGCAGCAAGAAGGAAGAAGGCAGAAGCATATTTCGCAAGGGTTTCCGCAATTAAGAACGTTCTTAATATATGGCACGATTGCTAGATTTAATGTAATTAAACATACAAAAAAAATCACCGCAAATTCTCAGCCAGCGGCAAAGTAAACCAAAAACTTGCCCCAGCACCGGGAGTACTAATTACCCCTATTTGGCCGCCGTGAGCATTAATAATTTGCCGACAAAGATATAGACCCAAACCCAAACCGACGGAGTGTCGGGATCGATCGCCCCTAGCGTAAAGGTCAAAAAGATGTTCGCACTGTTCCGGCAATATTCCCGCCCCGTCATCTTCCACGGTACAGTAAATCATCCTACTTCCGGGATTGGGGATGGGCGATTGGGGATTGGTAATGGGAGATTGTGGATTGGTAATCGGTAATTTGTCGATGTCTTGTTTTGCTCTCCTTTGATTTATAGTTAATTTTTCAGCCTTGATTACTTGAGCAGAAACTGTTAAATTCAGTCCCGGAAAATTGTGTTTCAAAGCATTAGCTATTAAATTAGATAACACGCGCCACAACTGAGTTTTGTCAGCATTCACGGCTGGCAAATCATCCGGGACTAAATTTTTAAAAGTAGCTTTACCCTCATTCATTAAAGGCTCCAAATCGGTCGCAGCGGCTTCAACTATCGCCCTCAAGTTAACCGATTCGCAGTGCAGAACCAAACCGCGCAATTCCCCGGCGTGAACTTCCAACAGCGAATTTATCAAGCGCAATTGCTGCTCGCTACCTTGAATCATCCGATCCAAAACAGAACGGGGAATTGCGATGGAATCCCCGGTTTTCGTCTGCCAATTTTTCAGCACCATTAACATTCCCGCTACCGGGTTTCGCAAGTCGTGAGAAAGAGCGTGGATAAAGAGCCGCAGCGATTCTTGTGCCTGTTTGCGCTGCGTGATATCCTCAATTAAACCCTCATAATAAAGCACAGCGCCGCTGCTGTCCCGTACCGCCCGCGCCTTCTCAGAAATCCAGACTATACTGCCATCAGAGCGGTAAATTTTAGATTCCAAATCCGATACTGTGCCGCTTTCCTCGATCGATCGCAAAAACTCATTTCTGCGAGCCGGATCGACGTACAACTGCCGCTCAATATCAGTAAACTTTGCCGTCACTTCTTCCGGGGAATCGCAGCCGTAAATCCGCGCCAAAGCTGGATTTGCAGTAATATAACGGCCATCGGGAGTGCTTTGAAAAATCCCCTCGCCCGCATTCTCAAAAATGCTGCGGTACTTCGCCTCCGCCGCCTCCAACTGCTGGTAAGCAGATTCCAACTCACGCCTCGTACTAAACTCTTTCCGTTGCAGACATTCGTACCAATAAACCGACAAATCGCAAATCAAACAAAACCAAAACAAATATAAGTACAACCCGGTCAACTTAAAAGGAGTATACTTAGCAAAACTTAGATTTAAAACCAAATTTATCCCGACGTGGCAAAACAAAACGCCGAGTTGAGAAATCAGGTGGAGACGCCAGCGGACGGGCATCACCGTAGCTTGGATTAGAAACGCTAAACTCCAGGTAAAAATTGGTAATTCCCCGGCTTGTGCGACAGCTAGCCCAAGCTGTACAATCACCGTCAGCGACCACGAAAAACCCAAAAATAGCAAACCGGGATAGCGCTGTCCGAAGGAGGTTTTTTGCAACACAAAACAAGTCAACAAACCCAATTCTACAGCAGCGCTCGTGTACAAATAAACACTTTCAAACTCCTGGCGAGCGAAGAATCTTTCGCCCAGAAAATAGACTGTTATTGTGAAGGCAAAAAAGATGGCAATTCCGACAGCAGGGCGCAGCCGATCTCGGAGGAAGCGATCGCGCCACACCTCGTAAACCGTTAACGCCTGAACTGATTTTGCATTGCCCAAATAGGTCATACCATTTTAGATTATATCAATTCCGGTTGCACCGGAATGACTGTTGACTGTTGACTGTTGACTGTTGACTGTGAGTCGAAAAACTTAGCGGTTGCGCGGATTTTAGATTTTAGATTTTAGATTGACAAAGAGGGCTCGTCCGAGTTGACAGCAGGTAGCGAAAACCAGAAAGTCGAACCACCGCCGGGAGTGCTTTCGACGCCGATCGAGCCGCCGTGAGCTTTGATAATTTGCTTGGACAGGTACAGTCCCAAACCCAGCCCTGTTAATTGTCGGCTATTAGGGTCTTGAACGTAAAGTTCAAACAGAGATTCCCGCTGTTTGGCGCTGATTCCCACTCCATTATCTGTTACAGTACAGCGAACCATTTTTACGGTGACTTCGGGCAATTTGCTGCCGATATTGCCAATTTGACCCTGATAGCGAGGCATTTTGCAACTGCCGTCGAGGTTAAATTTGGCCAGGGTTTCCTGATTTTTCTGGGTGCTCTCGCCCATCCTAGGACGATCGCCCGCAGTAGATATCCCATTAGCGATACAGCGGCCAAGCGGATTATTGGGCGCTCTTAAAGCCTGTGAATTTTCTTCATAACTTAGCGCTGTTTCAACTTCAATTACCTCGGCTTTAAAAGTTATATTGACTCCCGGAGGATTGTGTTTAATAGCATTAGTCAACAGATTTTCTAGCACCCGCTGCAAGTGTTGGCGATCGGCATTGACTTGTGGCAAATCCGCCGGAATATCCTGAGTCAAATTTGCTTGATTTTTTGCCAGAATCGGTTCTAAATCGGCAACAATGGCTGAAGCTAAAGACGGCAAATGCAGCGGTACAGTATTGAGAACAATCCCTTTGACCTCGCTAGCGTGAGCGTCGAGCAGGGCATTAACCATAGTCAACTGGTGTTCGCTGGCCTGAACGATGCGCTGCAAAATCGATCGAGAAACCGGAACATCCTGTAGAGAGTCAGAGGGCGATTTGTTGAGCAAATTTTTCAGCAGTATTAACATTCCCATAACAGGAGTGCGGAGATTGTGAGAAACTGCGTGCAAAAATAGGTCTTTGAGGCGGTTGCTTTCTTGCAACTCGTGCATTTTTTGCTGTAGTTGGTGGGTGCGTTCCTCGACTTGAGATTCCAAATTGGCATTGAGAGCTTTTACCTGCTGCAAAAGTTGGGCTTGCTGGAGAGCGATCGCCACTTGGGTAGCGAGTTTTTCCAACAAATCAATTTCAAATTCCTGCCACTGGCGGGGCCCGGAGCACTGGTTGACGGCCAAGATCCCGAACAATTCATCCCCCAGGAAGATCGGCACATTTAACGTCGCTCTAATTTGATAATCGCTGTACAATTGGGAAATTGGAACGCTCTGTTGAACGCTAGCAGTATCGGAGAGAGCTCGGACGCGGTTGTTAGCATAAAAAGTTTTCTGGCTTTCGAGGTGATTCTCGTCAGCGAGTACCCACCCCAAAAGAGAACGGCATTGGCTTGCCACAGACTCAGCCACAACCTTACCGTACACCGGGCTAGGAAGATTTACCCCGTCCGCGTCCACAATACCGATGAAAGCGCGGTCTGCCTTGAAAAATTGCCGGACTTCGGCAACAGTAGTATTGAGAATTTCTTCGAGGTCGAGGGAGTTGCGAATTCGCAGGGCGATTTCTGAGAGCAAGCGATCGCGATCGGAGGACGCCCGCAAAGCGGTTTCCGCGCGGTGGCGTTCGGTAACGTCTTGGACTGTGGCGGCGATCGCCCCTGACTCAATGGCCGACTGTTCGCAGACAGTACGTTCGGAGCCATCTGCCAGCACAATTCGGTAGTTAATGCAATAGGCTTGGCGTTCAAACATAGCTTGGCGCTGCGATCGCGCCACCAATTCTCGGTCTTCTGGATGTACAGCCTGCAAAAAAACTTCTGGTGTGGGTTTGACAGTTCCCGGAGCAAAACCCAAGAGGCGGTAAAGTTCGTTTGACCACCGCAATTCGATATTGGATATATGATGTTCTGCGGATTCTTCGCAGTTGTCAGTTGCTGTGAGGGCGGCGCAATTTAAATCCCAATTTCCCAACTGAGCGATGCGCTGAGCGTTGGCTAAACTAGCTTCGCGATCGCGCAGCATGGCGGCCGTGCGGCGCACCTCCACCAGCGCTTGCTGGCGTTCTGCTACGGCTGCAGCCAACATCAGAGCCACAAGGGCGATCGTACCGGTAAAAGCTTGTAAAAATAAAACCGCCTGTTTGAGATTATCGCTTTTGGCCAAAAACGGGCCGCCTCCCTGCACTGCTCCCCAAATCGCGATGTAAGAGACGATCGAATAAGCAAAAATCGCTCCCGCCGGTTGAAACCGCAGGGCAGCCCAAACTATTAGAGGAAAAGGCAGATACTCCAGCGGATACTGAGCGATCGCCGCTTGTGTTTTTGAGCAAAAAAATAGCCAGCTAACGCTCAGCAAGAGAGTCAGCCAGAGCGCTATTTCTGAATAATTAATGATTAAAAATAGAAGATTGTAGCGGTTTTCAGGTGCAGGAAATCTCCGGGGATAATTTGTAACTTGTGATTGAGAATTTTGCCATTTAAAAAATGGTTTTAAACTTGAAATAATCCGAGATTGTCTCTCACCTCTTACACCATTATCAAGAACAGGCAAGATGCCTGTTCCACAAGAAAATTCATCTCTTGTGGAACAGGCATCTTGCCTGTTCCTAAACAAGTAATTGAGAATAGTGAAAGCTCTCAGTTTTAGTGGAAATTTAAAAGTGTTAACGACGTGGTTCAAAGTCAGCAGCACGGGCGTTACAATCAAAATTCCCATGCCGTCTCCGAGCCACGTAGTCCACCAGTTGCGAGAGAAATTGCTCCACTGAGTCCAACCAAAAATGCACGTACCCAAGTTGCCGAGGATAGAACCCACAAGAGTAGACCCGATGACAGCGCCCGCTACTAAAGCCAGAACATCTCGCAGTCGATCGAGTTTGGTAGAAAATCCGCTCCAAGTCAGCAAAGCCTCTCCAGCCAGCGCTTGCAGGGTGACGCTAAAGGCCGATGTGGCAATCACAGCCGACGGTATACCGCCGGTAGAGTTTAACAGCACTGAACCGAGGACAATTCCCGGCCACATCCGTCGCCCTTGCAGTAGCAGTGCCGCTAGAGCAATACCGGCGGGCGGCCACACGGGGGAGGGTTCGGCTTTCACCAGTCCCAGCATCGACGCTGCGAGTTTTCCGGTAACAAAGTAGGCCAGCGCCAGGATGCCGGTGTACAGAAGCGTTCGAGTGCGGCGGTTGAGCAGTTTCATGTTTAGGTGCGATCGAATCCTCCATTCCTAGTTTTTAATTTAGGCGGCCGATCGGCGATCGAGCTTCCTCCTGACGACTCACCTGACTGGGGGAGTTGACTGTGGACTGTTGACTGTGGAGTGTTGACTGTTGACTGTTGACTGTTAACTGTGGAGTGTTGACTGTTGACTGTTGACTGTTGACTGTTGACTGTTGACTGTTGACTGTTGACTGTGGACTGTTGACTGTTGACTGTTGACTGTTGACTGTTAACTTATGACAACTGACAACTGACAACTGACAACTGACAACTGACAACTGCCTACTGCCTACTGCCTACTGCCTACTGCCTACTGCCTACTGCCTACTGACAACTGACAACTGACAACTGACAACTGACAACTGACTTATTAAAATCCAAAAGTCCGCTTACCATCCGGCTTAACAGTAAGCCAATTGGTCTTTGCCATTGCCAGTTGTTCCTCAGAAACTGTAGCGTTCGTAAGATTCGCCCCGCACAAATTTGCTCCCCGCAAATTCGCCTTAGTCAAATAAGCCCCCGTCAAGTCAGCACCTCGGAAATCCGCGCCTTCAAAATTGGCAGTGCTGCAATAAGCCTCTGTCAAGTTGGCATCTCGCAAATTCGCCTGAGTTAACCGGGCGTGACCCAAATTCGCCCCCGACAAATCCGTTGCTTGCAAATTTGCCTTCACCAACCTAGCCTGATAAAAATTACTTCCCGCTAACTGCAATTTTTGCAGTTGCAAGCCCGACAGTTCGCAGTCAGCAAAATCGCGCTTGCCTTTAAAATATGCCGCTCGCAAGCTGTTGGTGTCCCACTTAGGAGCAACTTTCGATACCTTTGACGCTGCTAAATTGCCGCTAGAATGTCCAACCGTTCCGAAAGTTCTGCCTGACTCAGCCAGAGTCCGGGAAACTCTGGGCTGCATCCCCGTGTTCCCGGATTGGGTGAAGGAACTTCTACCAGCGCGGGTGTGGTTCGATCGTAAATCTTGATTAATTTTGCTCTGAGGCCGTGACCACGAAGAACCCTCGTCATTAAATATTGTCGGTTCTTCAACTGCACGAGAAGAGCCGTTGAATTGAGTTGCCAAGCCATCGACAAGACTTGGGTCTTCAAATTCGCCAGAGAGAGCTCTGAGGACATCTGCTGCCGATTGGAAGCGGTGGCCAACCATCGGCTTCAGCATTTTTTCGAGGATCCGCGCAAAATTTGGGCTTACCTGAACATGGGGATGCCACACAATTTCGCCGGTTACTCCATCAAAATCTAAATCCTTGGGCGACTTTCCTGTCAGCAAGTACAAGCAAGTCATCCCCACCGCGTAGATGTCGCTGGCAAATATCGGCCGCAGCGCCATTTGTTCCGGGGGAGCAAAACTAAATGTGCCGACTGAAAATTTCGTGTTGGCGCTTTGGTCGGCGGGGTCTAATAATATTGTTTGGCTAACTTGGTCTTTTACCGCTCCGAAGTCAATCAGAACTAAGTGGCCGTCTTGAACTCGGCGAATAATATTTGCCGGTTTGATGTCTCGGTGAATTACTCCTTGGCTGTGGATATATTGCACTACTGGCAGAATTTCTAATAGAAAATTTTTAACATCCGATTCGTTGAAACGGCCTGAGTGCTTGACTTCTTGTTTCAAAGTCGAGCCTTTAACATACTCTTGAACTAAGTAAAATTGCTGTTCGGTTTCAAAATAGTCTAGCAGCCTCGGTACTTGCGGGTGGTCGCCCAGTTGGCCGAGGGTTTTCGCCTCTCGCTTGAATAATTCCCGCGCCATTTCTAAAACTCGCGGCGACGAACTACTGGGTCGCAGTTGCTTGACCACGCAACTCGGTTGACCGGGCAATGAGATGTCTTTTGCCAGAAATGTAGCTCCAAAACCTCCTTGTCCTAACGGTTCAATGACTCGGTAGCGAGCGCGCAGCAATAACCGCGCACCGCACGTCTGACATTGGAGAATAGAGTCAGCAGGGTTTTGAGGATGTGGACAGCCCGGATTTACGCAGTAGCTCATGTTGATTGAGTTTGCCTATGTTGTTCTGATCTTGTCAGCGTCGATCGACGCACAAATTGCCTGTTCCTGCTTCTGGTAGAAATACTGATCTATCATTTGCCGGCGGGCCGTGCGTCCGGTTGCGAATTGGAATTGCACCTAAGTCTATTAGGCCGATATCTTTTCCCTATTTTGATTATCTCGCTGCTGTGAGTTTTTTCGGTAGATTATCCTTGAAGATAGTTTAAAGACTTGGTGACGACTCCCAACCCTAACTCGCGGACGAGTATAGGGTGGGCTTCTCAGCTAATCCTGCATCTGCATCGGAAGCACGCTGAGCTTTAATCACTGTCCGCCCGACAGCAATATTCTTGACATTAATTGCAGCATTCACATCCCTATCTAGTTCAAGACCGCAGACATGGCAACTATGCCATCTGTCGGCAATAGTTTTAGGGATGCGAGTACCACAACTAGAACAATTTTGGGTAGTGCCATTTGGATTCACAGCTATAGCCAATTTGCCAGCACTTTCAGCCTTACAAACCAGAATAGATAGGAATTCACTCCAACCAGCATCTAGGATTGACTTTGCCATCCTAGTTCTAGCCAAACTTTTGACATTCAAATCTTCAAAGCCAATTAGGTCGTATTTGTCTAGTAATCGCTTTGCAGTCTTGCAATGAAAGTCTCTGCGTTGCCTTGCCACTTTTTGATGATGTTTAGCAAGACGTTTAACAGCTTTTCGTCTGCGATTACTGCCTTTCTTTTTGCGAGAGACAGATTTATTTCGCAGTTTTTTATCCTTTTGGGCTTTTCTAGCAAACTGAGGAATGGTTACAGTATCAGCATCACTGGTTATCAAGAAATCCTTGAGTCCCATATCAATACCAACTGCACGATCGAGATTGATATCATAGCGTAGGGTTGGCACGGTGACATCTTGTAAAGTCAAGGTGACATAGTAACCATCCGCAGCTTTGACAATCTGAACAGTTTTGATTTTAAATCCATCGGGAATAGGACGGTGCAAGATAATCTTCACGTCACCAATTTTCGGTAAAGTGATGCGATTACCTTTGATGCAGTCCTGTTTCATCTGGCTATAGGTGAAACTGTGATATCTACCTTTCCCTTTAAATCTTGGCTTGCCAGAACGCTGACCAGTTTTGTCAGCCTTGATATATCGATCAAAAGCTTTTTTAACTTTCTCAACACAATTCTGCAATACCTGAGAATGAATCTGTCTGTACTCAGGAAATAGCTTTTTGGTATTGAGTAAGTCTCGCTTTTGCCAGTAATAATCTGGCTGTTCGAGTATGGGAGCAATACTGCATGATACCAGAGAGCATGAATCGAGAGGGCAACGAGTGGACTCATACCAGTTAAAACGCTCTGACAGCCTATAGTTATACTGCATCCGCAACAAATTAAGCCACTCATCAAATTGATTGGCTTGCCATGAGTTAGGACGTAATTTGTATTTATATGCTGTAATCATGCCATAATTATACCATGCTTGAAAGTTAGTCTTGAAATAAAAAATAATTGTCCATCTACGGGGCCTCGAACCCCCTTGATGGGCGGGCTTTTATCCCGCCACTCATCCTCGATCGGATAGAGTGCGGAGATGAAAGCTATTGAGCTAAATTTAGATGCTCTTTGTCCTGTCAGATACTTCTAGCATACCTCATTCTATTTTGAGAATGTTACTAATTTGTCACCAATTAGTGACCTTTGGACTCATCGCTCGTTTTTGCGTCAATCACAAAAATGTGTTGACAAAAATAAACTAATGTGGTATGAGTGTCCGATAATTTATGCTGAGGCTACACAGTCGAAGTTCGCCGGGGCGGACAACGGACAACTAACTACTGACAACTAACTACTGACTACTGACTAAATTATGCGTATTTCTCTAAACTGGCTCCGGGAATTGGTGGATGTGGCGATATCGCCGGAAGAATTAGCCGAAACCCTGACAATGGCAGGCTTTGAAGTTGAAGAAATCGAAGACCGCCGCCCTTGGGCAAGCGGCGTAGTTTTGGGCAAAATCATCGCCTGCGAACAGCATCCGAATGCAGACAAATTGAGAGTTTGTCAAGTGGATGTGGGTTCTTCAGAAGCTCTGAATATTGTTTGCGGCGCACCCAACGCTAGGGCAGACATTTACGTGCCTGTCGCTGTTGTCGGAACTTTTTTATCGACTATTGATTTAAAGATTAAACCTGCTAAATTGCGGGGCGTTCCTTCCGAAGGAATGATTTGCTCTCTGGCAGAATTGGGACTGGCGAAAGAGTCAGCCGGCATTCACATTTTTGACTTAGAAAATCCCGAATTGGGCAGCGATATTCGCCCACTTTTGGGTTTAGATGACGTAATTTTAGACTTGACAGCAACTGCCAACCGTGCTGACGCTTTGAGCATGGTGGGTGTAGCGCGAGAAGTGGCGGCGCTGACTGGGGCGAGTTTGAGAATTCCCGAAGCGAATGGTGTGGTGATTGAGGGCAAAGAAAGTCCTGGTTTGGCAGTAGAAATATCCCAAGCGCAAGGATGCCCGATTTACATCGGCACGGCAATTGAAGGTGTGAAAATTGCTGCTTCTCCAGCTTGGTTGCAGCAGCGGTTGCAGGCGGCGGGAGTGCGGCCAATTAATAATGTGGTTGACGTAACTAATTACATTTTGCTGGAATGGGGCCAGCCGCTGCACGCTTTCGATCGCGATCGCCTACAATCTTTCACGGGTACTCAAGATATCAGCATCGGCGTCCGCTTTGCCAAAACAGGGGAATCCTTCAAAACTTTGGACGGACAAAACCGCAATTTGCAAGCTCAAAATCTGTTAATTACTGCTAGCGACAAACCCGTTGCCTTAGCTGGAGTAATGGGCGGCGAAGATACGGAAGTTCACGAAGGAACGCAAAATTTAGTTTTGGAAGCAGCGATTTTTGACCAGGCAACGATTCGCCGTTCTGCGCGCGCTCAAGGCCTGCGGAGCGAGGCATCGATCCGCTACGAACGGGGGGTGAATCAGGCGGCTTTGACGACAGCTTGCAACCGCGCTGTAGCTCTAATTTTGGAGTTGGCTGGAGGCACTGCGACGGTGCAGAAAACGGCGAGTTCGGGCGATGATTTGAGTTTTTCGCGATCGCTCGAATTGCGTTTAGACCGAGTAAATCTGGTTTTAGGGCAGTTGAAAAGAGGACAAACGGGCGGTTCTAAATATTTGGAACCGGAAGAGGTGAAAAATATTCTGACAGCTTTGGGCTGCGAAGTTGTGCAGACGGAAAAAGAACGGGTGTTTGCGATAACTGTTCCTCCTTACCGCTACCGCGATTTAGAAAGGGAAATTGACTTAATTGAAGAAGTTGCCAGACTCCACGGTTATGACAATTTCTGCGATACTTTGCCCAGCAAAACGGAACCCGGTTATTTGTCGGCGGAATACGCGGCAATTCGGAATGTGCGATCGGCTTTTCGGGCGGCCGGGTTGACGGAGTTGATGCACTATTCTTTGGTGAAAACAGAGGGAGACAATCAAGTAGTGCTGGCGAATCCGCTGTTTGTGGAGTATTCAGCTTTGCGGACAGAAATGCTGTCGGGTTTGATTGATGCTTTCCAGTACAATTTGGAACAGGGAAATGGCGCACTAAACGGTTTTGAAGTCGGCCGCATTTTCTGGAAAGATGGGGATGCAATGAACGAAGCCGATGCAGTTGCGGGGATTATCGGCGGCGATCCGACTGTGTGGAAATGGCAGCAGGGAGGGCGCGATCGACCTTTGACTTGGTTTGAGGCCAAGGGGGTTTTGGAAAGCGCATTTCAAGAGTTGGGTTTGTCGGTGGAATATCGACAAGATGATGGTAAACAGGATGTTTATCCTATTAGTGGCGGGCAAGATGCCCGCCCCACAAGGCTGCATCCTGGCCGCACCGCTGCGTTATCGTTAAACGGGAAACATTTAGGAATTTTCGCACAGTTGCACCCGCAATTGCAGCAAGAAAAGGATTTGCCTGAGCAGGTTTACGTGTTTCAATTAGATTTAGCGGTGCTGTTGGGTGAATTAGGGCGATCGAACAACTTAACTCGCAAGTTCGCGGGTTATTCGAGTTTCCCCGCTTCTGACAGAGACATTGCATTTTTTGCACCGATTGAAGTTCCGGTTGTTGAGATGCAGAGTGCGATGAAAAAGGCGGCCGGTAGTTTGCTGGATTCAGTGGAACTGTTCGACGAATATCGGGGCGACAACGTGCCGGCGGGACAGCGGAGTTTGGCTTTTCGGTTAATTTACCGCGCGGGCGATCGAACTTTGAGCGAAACCGATGTCGAACCGGCCCAACAAAAAGTTCGCGATGTTTTAGTTGAGAAGTTCGGCGTTAGTTTGAGAAGCTAAAATAGGCCGCTACTCAGCAATGGAAACCGCCAGGGAATGAATTCCCTGGCTCAAAGCTAAAGTCCTCTTAAGAGGACTAATAAGATTTAGGGATTACAAGGTAAATTTGCCATTTTGAGCAAAGCGAAGAATCTCAAATTCTTGCAATAAAACCGTCTCAAGTGCATAATTGGTAACTAATGAACTCTTCAGTCTTCATAGCGAGGACTTCAGCTTTGATGCGGGGGTTTCAACCCCTGCAGGGCTCAATTTTTAACGTTAATTAAATTGACACCAACGGCCGCAACATCTCCCCAACCATAAAAGAAAAATCAGGAAATTGCAAAGGAGAAATACTCGCATCATCCTCAAGAACTACTATACTCTGATAGCCATCCTGACTCGGTTCTCTAAATACGTGAAGTTGCCGATTATTAACATCCAAAACCCAATAATCAGCAATTCCTGACTGAGCATAAATAGTCGCTTTTATCCCCAAATCTGTTCTCAGGGTTCTATCAGCAACTTCAATAATCAGATAAATTTCAGACGGAGTTGGATGGTGGTCTTCATAGTAAAGCGGATCGGGTACGACCACAGCAATATCGGGTTCAGGTTCCGAGAAATCATTTAACCGAACAGGATCTTGCAGCCGCACCAAAACTCGCTCTCCCAAACGGTTTTCCAGTAACTTCTCTGTACGTGTCACCGCTGCACTGTGTGCTGTTCCTTTTGCAGCCATCTTTACTATCTGTCCTCCCAGTAATTCGACTCGTTCATCTGCGTCAAAAATCCCAATTTCCGCCATTCGGTGATATTCTTCAACCGTCAACAAACGAATGTCTAATAAAGTCATAGCCATCTTCTCCTATCTAACACTCATCTCTCTTTCCCCTCTTCCTCTGCGCCCTCTGCGCTCTCTGCGGTTCATTAATCTTCTTCTTAAAATTTTAGTTAAAACGTCTTACTCTTATTGTACAATAACTTTTAAACAAATTCATCTAAGGCTCAAAACCGTGACAAAATATGTGATGTGGGGAAGTTACTGCGAAGACGTTCTCGAAAAACGCGAGCCGTTTCGAGACGCTCATTTAGCCGGATTGGCTAAGCAGAAGGAATCGGGTGTATTAAGTACGATCGGGCCCACGAAAGATTTAACAAAAGTTTTTGCTATTTACGAAGCCGAAGATGAGGCGGCCGTGCGACAATTGGTGGAAGCCGATCCTTATTGGGTAAATGGGGTTTGGACTGAGTACGATGTGAAAGAGTGGATTCAAGCTTTTTGAAGGGGTGAACAGGGTGAACATCTTAAGATTGGATGACAGCGATTTAGTTCCAGTTGACTATGGCGATTTGCTGGACAAGATTTTAGAAGTTTTGCAATCTAAAAACCCGTTTAGCGTATCTGAAGACAACAGCCGCTTGCTAATTGATATTGACACCATTGCTGCGGATGTTGCCAACAAGCGAGTGCGGCAACCCCTGGGTTCTGGGGAACGTCAAGCACATTCTGCTACTGTTAACTTACCGCCGGAAATTGAGGAGCGTTTTGGCAGTCAAGTTAGACAGATTCAACAGTGTTTGCGGCAGCAATTAGAATTTAAACTGCCACAAAATACTTCTATTGAAAGGTTTGTCGCTAGTTTGATTAGTCCATTAGACTCACCCTCTTTTCTGGGAAGAGGCCAAGAGTTAGGCTTTAAATACGATTTTGGCACCCGCCACCCTTCTTTAGAAAAAGAAAGGCTAACTTTGGAAAGCCGAGGTACTGGAAGCCATGCAGCTTTAAAATTGCATAAATTGACCGTTACCGTCCGAAATACAGATATTTTTGAACAAGAGCTCAAGCAGGGTTTGCAAAACTATATCAATGAAAATGCCGAGACTAGCAGTGAGAAAGAAGACCTTAACCACCGTCTTGATGAGATGGTTAAAAATACTGACTCGGATTTTCACAAATTAATCCGACTGGTAGACAAAGAAACTCTCGGCAAAATTCAAAAAGAAGCTAAGATTACTTACTTAGAGTATCTGCTCGAACACATCCGCGCAAGCAGCACAGATACTGTAGGCATCATCTATTTAGAAGACTTAATTCGCCGCCTCAGATTGATAGAAGAATACATCAACGACCCAACTAAATCCGATGGCGAGTACGAAGTTAATTATGCTGGTGTTCGAGTTAATTATCGCGAGATATTTGCCCGTTCGGAATTTTTAGATACACTGCCAATTATTCCTATTGTATCAGGTTACTTGGGAGAAAGTACGGACAATTATCGTAACGAGCGTAAGTTTATCTTTGGCCTCAAAATCAAATTTGATAACTCAGTTCAAGCGCGCGGTGGAAAAGATGTATTTGAGTATTATCTGAACCTGCTAAATCCCGACAGTGAAGAACATCAAGCAGAATTTGATGAGGATTCTAATCCCGAAACCTTCGTCCGCAAACTCTTAAAAATAGCATTGCTCTACTATTTTGTGCTGGCTTCCCGCAATGACCCACTAGCACAAAATTACGACCCGGAATCTGAACTAAATCATCAGCCTAGAGCCCTATTTGAACAAAGAGTCTTGCCCGTTTTGCAAAGTTCTAACGATGAGCAAAAAAAAGAGCTTTTTCGCAACTTTATTAAAGGGCTTAATCAGTTTAACATAAAACACAAAATTACGCATCTGAGAAGAATGCTAAAAGGCTTTCTGGAGCGTCAAACAATTTTACCAACCCGCACAGAAACGCGACACGTAAACCTCAAAATAGGTCTGGTAGAAGATATTGACAATATTTTGACGAATGGTAAATTTTTTAATGACATTATGGAGCGAAATTACAAGCAAACGCTTCATTATATTACCGTCAAAGAACCTAGTGTCGATGAAAAATCTATTTGTCAGCTACCCGTCAATATCAGCATCGAAGATGTCCGGTATTTCCCAACTGATGAACGCCAAAATTTTAGCATGGAATACAATATCAAAGGTGTCGATGTTTTGCCTGTACTTTCTGCACCTAAAGCCCCTCGCTCTAGAGAAATCTACGAAAAACATTTTCAGACAAAATTAGTTGTGTTTCCCTATGACGATAGACGACTAGACTGCGGCGGTAAAGGTTTACAACCTGCAGCAATTTTTGTGTATAAGTTTACCATGTTGCTGCTGTCCTATATCTGTCTGAGGATATTGCTCGAAAGTGCTGCGGACAACTTGTTTATTCCGATGGTGAGGCTCCACGAAGGCGACCACAATCACCCTTCGGCGTCAGAAGTGTTTATGGCTAACCTTTCTAAAACATTGTCTCATATTTTAAGTGAAAAACAACGCTCAACTTCTCAAGGATTTCGGATTAGAAAAACGCCCAATGGTTACACCATTCGTAACGGTTTGAGTTCCTTGTATTCAATCCTTCCTAAAAAGTTTCGATTCGATGATAATGTACAGCTAGCCCCTGAGTTGGATAAATTGGCAATTATTGTCGTTTCCAGCCGGGATAGTGATGCGAAAAGAAGCAATCAAAACCGCTTCCAAAGACAAGCCTGCTTAATCGGAGAAATTGTCGGAATCAATCGTCTAGATGACAGTACAATTCAAGTCGAAATGCTGAAAACACTTTCCGAGAATTACAGTGTCAGCCGTCTTTATTCTGAGCCGTTAATCCTTGAAGATGCAATGAGTCAGCTTTATCAGCAAGGATATCGGAATTTCGCATATATTTCGCAAGCACCTTACATGAGTACGCTGCATATTACTCAGACTGAGGAAGATGAGGAATTGTCTTTCATGTCAAAAAAATTGCTCCGAACTTTGAAGGGAGAGAGGCGGGATATCAAAATTTATCCGATATTCTTTGATAAATACTATGTCCGCAGTTTCCTAGGCGATAGGGGAAAATCCTTTTACATTCAGGATGCAATGGAGCTTGAAAGCTTGTTTGCAGATACCAGTCAGCAAGCTGTGATGTTTTTCAACTTGTTTAACGGAATTAGAGTCAGGGAGGAAAAAAACTTTTATAACGGTGTCATTTCCTACTCGACTCTGTTGAATATCTATCAAGGTATCCTAGACGATCAAGATATTCGTGAAGGTTTGATTTATGATGGTGTAATCAAAAATACTTTGCTACATTATCTAACAATATTCCACTTTTCTCGGTATGAAGCTCGTCACAATATTAGTTTAAAACTTGACCCCTACGAGCGAATTATTGGCGATGAATCGGTGGGTGCTTTGTCTGTATTTAGTCATGCTGGCGGTAGTGCGGATTTTAATTCCCTGGCATTTTTGAATAAGGTAAGAGAAGTCTTGAATGTGGATGAGGGAGGTATTAATAATGATTGGTGAAGATTTTGGACGGCTGTTTGAGGTGGGATTTAATATTGGGATTCTGGCGTATATTCAGCGTGAAAATATAGCTCACAATTTCGGAGATTCCTACCGTCTCGATTTGCAGAAACTAGAATTGCCAAAGATGATGGCGGAAATAACTAGGGAAGCTAATCTCCTCGGTAGTTTGGATGCTAAAATTGTTGAGAAGTGGAGTCTATTTTTTGTCCAAAAAGGCTTTATTGGTGGGTTGAATTTCTTCCGGGAGTACCTCACATCTACGGGCTGGACTTTAAGGCTATCGCAAATCTCGTATTTTCAGTGCAGTTTGAGTTGTGCTAACAGTATTAGAACCCATAATGACGATGAGACAGAAGTTTTTAAAGCGTTTAAGAAGGTATTATCTCAGTTTGAAACAGCGCAACCCAATTTCTCAGACGATGAGATTAACTCCTACATCCGCCGCTACAAGAAAAAAGGCGAGTTTTTGCAAGCTGATACCCTGATTTTGTTGCAAAATGGTAAGGATTTTAGAATTCTGTGCGTTGATTTGTCTGTGTTTACTCCTCCGTTGACTTCGGAAAAAGTCGATAATCTCAACGAAATAGAGGTGATGCGGAAGTCTTTGCTCAGAGAAATTAGCTATTTGCGATCGAAAAGTGTTTTTTCTAATCTGCGAATCGATACTAGCACTTTAGGTATTGACTTTTCGGAGGGTTTAAACCGCTATTTTACGGCTTTTAAGTATAAGGATAAGGAAAGCGCTAAGTTGATTCAGGCTGGTAGCTACACTCACAGCTTCTACGGTTTTCTGCAAACGACTGGTATGATTCCTGATGGTGCTGAGGTGTTGTTGAATGTTGTCGGTTATAGCGATCGCACAATTAGCGCAATTTCCCTCCGCAGTGATAAAATTGACATCTTGGCGAATTGTGCCAAAATCTACCAGCAGGAAGCGAAAAATAAAGAGATTAACGATGCTCGCGGCGATGTTTTAGATACGATTCAACTCAACGCAGCTCGCAGTTTTCAAAATGGCAAAAAGTTTGTCAGCGATTTGTTGACGATTGGCAAAAGTTCTACACCTGTACGTAATACAGAGCGGATCGATAATTTTGTTAATTCCATAGATATTATATCAGATAAACTGGCCGATGATTTGCAAATCGATCGTGGATTACATCTGAGAAATGCTCACGCTCAATTGATTGTCAAAGCACTGCAATCTGATGAAACTTATATCTTTTTGACGGGGAATCCGGGAATTGGGAAAACAACTGCGATCGCAGATTTCCTCAAAACCCATATAAACGACGGTTTCTTGTTCTTTTACGTCAGTCCCCGCAAGCAAGTCAACTTAGATATCATCGATAAATTTCGAGACACAAAGACTGGTTTGCTGTGCGACAATCGCTTATTTTGCATTAACTCAAGTTCCGATACTATAGACAGCAATTTTGGACAATGTACCGTCAACTACGTCGCAAATAATCATCACGAAAATTTTCAACAAAAAAGTGTCCACTTCATCAACAACAGGGCCGAAATGCAGCGGAAGGAATATCACCAGCCGCAACTTGAAAGGAAGGGAGAAACAGTAATCAAACCTAGGATAGGCAAAAAGCATGGAGTGCTAAATAGCGTTTGTGAGGGAATATATTCGCTCATCAATCGTAAAACATCGAACAATATCGTGGCTACCGTTTCCATTCAGTCTTTAAAGGTGACAGAAACCGGAAAAAATACTCTCCAGCATTTAGAGAAAATATTTCAAGATGCTTACAACAAGGGGGAAAAAGCAGTCATTTCTCCTAAAATACAAGAAATCTCCAGCCGCATCAAACACATTTTCATTATGATCGATGAAATTACTGGAGATGACGGCGGCGTTGAGTTTTTGCATGGAATTGGTAGGCTGCTTAACAAATATGACTTGCACAAGCCAAAACACGGTTTTAATACTAAAATTATTGTAGCCGATGCTTCGATTGTTGACCCGGATGTGATTAAACAACACCTCGATGATACCTCGCCGGAACCGGATAAAATCTATTTCAAAAAGCTCCCAAAAACTTCAGAGGAAATCCCGCCTTTACAAGTTATTCCTTTTGAATTTAAACGATTAGCTGCTAAACTTATCAATACGAATTCCTATCCCGCTAGCAGTTTAGAGATAACTTACAAGGTGTTTGTAGAAGCTGTTAAATTCACTGAAGATATTTCTTTAAAACTAACTTATGATTTGGTAAAACGGGTACAGTCTCAAATAATTGAGGATATCAATCAGCGGTTAGCAATACCGGGAGTTGAACAAATTATCGTCTACATTCAGGATAAGCGAAGATTGGCGGAGTTGATTGATAAAATCCAAAATGAGCGAGAATTTAATCGCTATACCGATTATCTGGAAGTCCACGCGAATATCTCGGAAGAGGAGAAGGAGCAAATACAAAAGTGCAAAAATACAGCTAAAGTAATTTTTATGACTGCATCGGGAAGTCGTGGACTTTCTTTCCCGAAAACTAAGCATATTTTAGTGGATATTCCCCGCTTCCAAATTGAGAAAAATCTGATGGAAATCATACAGGTGATTTATCGGGGACGCGGAGAATATGATAACGGTAAAACCCTTGATGGTGAAGACAAAGAATTGGTTTTTTATCTGTCTGATACAGCAGTTTATTACGCTGATGATGCGGAACTTTCTTTACAAGAAAGCAAGTTGAGTTTGTTGAATTTACTGCTAATTCTGAAGACTGCGGTGATGACGCGGATTGTGGGATATGGATATTTAGGTAGGGAAAAGTTTTTGATGATTCCCATCGGCGGTAAGTCGGTTTCCGCAGTCGGGGATACTTTTAGCAGCAAAATGGCGGCTCTAATTAAGACATTAAAGAGCGAGAGCCAGCGAGGAAATATGTTGTTTAAGGAGGTTTATACGAGCCTGGAACAGCTTTTGAGTCGCGGGGAGTTTGTTTTGACGAATTCTGATAACTCGCGTCAAAAGGGCAACTCTTACCTGGAAATGCGGGATGATTTTAATCGTAAATTTTTGGAGAAGTGCAATCCTCTTGATGGTTTGTTGAGCTATGATAATTTAGAACTCGGTCATGTTTGCGGTAGTTTGTTGATCGTACCTCTAGCCGATCGCACTTTGGTAGAAACATACCAGATGCGGCTTCATCGAGAAATTAAGGAATGTCTAGAGAAGAAGTTGCTGCCCAAAATGCGTCAAATTAGGGATAGCGATTCGTCCCCGGAGAATGTAATATCGGCGATAAGAGGAGGTGCGATCGAGCTTTTGCAATTTCTCAACAGCGAAGTCGAGAAAACTCAGTATTTTGAAGAGCAGAGTCAGCAGTTCGATCGCTATTATGCCATACCGCTGTTTGCCTTCGTTAGCGGGGAGGAAATGCAGGAGTATTTTGCTGACAGCCAACTGGAAGAACCGGAAGATAGGCGGTTTCGGGATATTTTGTCGGCTTATGTGCGATCGATCTACCCTGTAGATAGTGTAATGCCGATCGGGCACAAGTATCAAGACTTTCCATTTATCGTGTTTAGAAGCTACAGTTTAGAGCAAAGTCGAGAAAAGATTTTTACAGATAAATATCTTTTAAGTTCCAACGAATTGAACGTGCTCAATTTAATTTTGTCGAAGCAGGTAAACTGAAACTTGTAGGTGCGTCAGACTATTTTAGATTTTAGATTTTAGATTTTAGATTGGGAATCAAGGATGACCGAAAGCATCAGGATACAAGCCCCCGGATTCATCCGTCCAGAAATAGAAAACCTCTATTCGATAAACACGCCCCCCAATTTATCCGTGGGGTCAAGGCTTCAATCTAAAATCTAAAATCTAAAATCTAAAATCGATTGACGCACCCTACTTGCTACTTGCTAACTTCAAACGGCGTGTATTTCCCCCCCAAAGCTTCGACGATGGCGCGAGTATTAGCCGACATCATTTTCACATAAGAATCGCCCTCGCTTCCGGGCGCCCCAATCGAATCGGAATAAAGTTGCTGCGCCGCCAATTTCACCCCCGCTTCCTCCGCCACTGTTCTAATCAGTTGCGGGTTAATTGTAGTCTCAGCAAAAATAGCAGGAACTCCCGCAGCTTTCACCGATTCTACTAACTTTTGCACCGTTTGAGCGCTCGGCTGTTCCTCCGTACTAATCCCGATCAAACTGCCAGCACTTCCCAGTCCGTAGGCGCGGCTGTAATATTGAAAAGCATCGTGGGTTGTTACTAATTCGCGCTTATTTTCGGGAATAGTTTTAATCTCTTGTTCGATCCAACTATCCAAACGTTTTAACTCTTCAGTAAGTTTCACAGCATTCTGCGTAAACTTCTCCCGATCTTCCGGCGACAGTTCGATTAGCGCATCCCGAATCGCTTCCACCATTTGAACGACATTTTCTACATTTCCCCAAACGTGCGGATCTGGTACAGTATTGCCTTGTTTATTCAATAGCAAAGGCTTGACAACTTCCCCCACTGCTAATTTCCGCGCCTTAATTCCGGCGGCATTCATCATCCTAATTAATCCCGGTTCCAAATTGTAACCGTTATACAAAATTAAGTTAGCTTCTTCTAAAGCTTGAGAATCTTTTGGCACCGGTTCGTAAACGTGAGGATCGGTTCCCGGCTGCAAAATTCCTGTTAGCTGAACTTCGCCTCCCGCTACTCGATCGGTCAAATCCTCAATAATTGTGCTGGTAGCAACTACCTTGGGTTTAGCATCTGCCTCTGGAGAGAGGCTATTGGTCTGGGTTTGAGCGCAACTAAATAAACCCACAGTCAAAATGCCGCAAGCAATAGTTCTAATCCAAAATGCCTTGGACTTGTCCCATCCAGGGGCGGCGGTTTCAATCCCCGACTCACCGCTAAACTCTCCTTTATCGGATTGCTTCACAATTGCCGTCGGTTTTAATTCACATCTGACACCCTTCTCAATTACTTGCTTAGGAACAGGCAAGATGCCTGTTCCACAAGAAAACTCACTCTTTGTGGAACGGGCATCTTGCCCGTTCTGGGCGGGCAGGATGCCCACCCCACAAGAAAACTCACTCTTTGTGGAACAGGCATCTTGCCCGTTCTGGGCGGGCAGGATGCCCACCCCACAAGAAAACTCACTCTTTGTGGAACAGGCATCTTGCCTGTTATTGAGAAGGGTGGAAGATATCAGTTTTAACCGACTTGAGATTTTCGCCGCCAAACCTATGGTTTGAGGGGTTTCGAGCTTGCACTGTCCCATTATCTACCTCTCGTGCGTTCCAGATTATTCCTATTTACCGATGATTTCATATTCTTTTCATTTTTACAGTAAACTTAATAAAAAGGAGATAGACTCACCCCCATGAATACCGCCGCCTTCCCCAACGAGAATCCTTGGTCTAAAATGGTTTGCCACCTCAAAGACAGCGCTACCGACACTGAAATTATCGCTGTTAAGCACTTAGCAGTAAACTACCGCACGGTAGAGGCACTCAGAGATATCAATCTTTCCGTCAAACCGGGAAGGCTGACGGGTATTATTGGCCCCAACGGTGCCGGCAAAAGCACCCTAATCAAAGCAATGTTGGGCTTAATTCCCGCCGATCGCGGCACTGTTACCTGGGGCGAAGAAGCGATCGCCGATCGACTCGAAACAGTAGCCTACGTGCCACAGCGATCGCAAATTGACTGGAACTATCCCGCCACCGTTTGGGATGTCGTGATGATGGGAAGAGTCAGAAAAGCCGGATGGTTTCGCCGCTTCTCGGCAGCTAGCCGCCGCACCGCTGCCGATGCCTTAGAAAGAGTAGGCATGAGTGCTTACAAAGACAGACCGATCGGGCAACTTTCCGGCGGACAGCAACAGCGAGTATTTCTAGCTAGAGCCTTAGCCCAAGAAGCCGCTATTTTCTGCTTTGATGAGCCGTTTGTCGGCGTTGACCAAAAAACTCAAAATATTATTTTTGACATCTTCCACGAGCTAGCAAATGCCGGGAAAATAGTCTTAGTAGTCAACCACGACTTAGGCGAATCAATTACGAATTTTGACGATTTAATTTTGCTAAATACAGAATTGATTGCCGCTGGTTCCCGCCAAGAAGTGCTAACAAAAGAAAACCTTTACCGCGCCTACGGCGGACAAGTAATGTTCTTTGCCGGACAAGCCGCTTAATTAGCCAGCAGTCAATCGATTTTAGATTTTAGATTTTAGATTTTCGAGGCGACCCCACGGATAAATGCGGGGGCTTGAGGATTTTCGATTTTCGATTTGGGATTCCACGGATAAATCACGTGGCGGGTACCATCAAGAAATTCTTGGTCATTAATCTAGGAGTTACACTCTTGAACGCGGTTTTTTTGATAATCTTGAATTGGGCAACGATAAATCTCAGATCCAACTCACATCTTGCACCATTCTCGCTTAACAGGCTTTCCGGCCTGTTCCACAAAGAGTGAATTTTCTTGTGGAACAGGCCTCAAGAACAGGCAAGATGCCTGTTCCACAAAGAGTGAATTTTCTTTCTTGTGGAACAGGCCGAAAAGCCTGTTCCTAAAAAGCTTATTGAGAATGGTGCAACATCTCAGATCAAACCGGTTTAGTTTGGTTGTTAGTCATCAGTTAGGTGTGATTTTATAATTTTATGATACAAACCTTAATTGAGCCGTTACAGTACGGATTCATGCAGCGATCGCTCGTAATTGCCATTCTCGTCGGCATCGTCTGCGCGATCGTCGGCAGCTACCTAATGGTACAGCGGCTGGCTTTGCTCGGAGACGCCATCAGCCACTCGGTTTTGCCCGGATTGGCGATCGCATTTATCCTCGGAGCAAACATTTTTATCGGCGCTTTCATTGCCGGAGTTTTGAGTACAGTAATCATAGCTTGGATCAAAGCTCGATCGACAATTAAAGAAGACGCGGCAATGGGCATCGTATTTTCAGCCTTCTTCGCCCTCGGCATCACCCTAATTACGATCGTCCAAAAAGACAACAAAATCGACCTCAACCACTTTCTTTTCGGCAACATCCTGGGGGTTACGGCTGAAGATGCGATCGACACAGCCGTCATAGTCGCCGTAGTCTTATTAGTTGTAGTATTCTTTTACAAAGAACTGCTATTTTACACATTCGATCCATTAGGAGCCCAAGCCACAGGTTTGCCAGTAAACCTGCTCAACTTCGGACTGATGGTACTCATCGCCCTCACAATAGTTGCCAGCCTCAAAGCCGTTGGCGTAGTGCTAGTTTTGTCCCTATTAATTACACCCGCAAGTACCGCCTATCTCCTAGTCACTCGCCTGCACCAAGTAATGATTTTAGGCGCAATAATCGGAGTTATTTCCAGCATTAGCGGAATGTATCTCAGCTACTTTTATAACTTACCATCCGGGCCCGCAATAGTTTTAGTTGCATCGGGGTTATTTGTGCTATCATTGCTGTTCAGTCCTACTCAAGGAATCCTCACCCAGCCCCGCACACACTCCGGCCAAATTCCTCCAATCTGGCGGGAATTGAAAAATTTAACCAAAGGCAGATAACAAATAACTTTGTAGTAACTCACATCTCGCACCATTCTCATGAACAGGCTTTTCGGCCTGTTCCACAATAAAATTCACTCTTTGTGGAACAGGCCGAAAAGCCTGTTCCTAAAAGGCTTATTGAGAATGGTGCAACATCTCAGTAGTAACGCTTCAGCGTCGCCCATCCCATTGTTAATAAGAATCTGCGTTAATCCCCGTGGATGTGCGGTTCAAAAAAGCCTCTCGAATTAATCCGTGTAACTGCGAATCGTCGGCTGCATCCAGATTGTGTAAAAACGGTTTTTTTTAGGAGTGCGAGAAAGCAAAAATGGGAGGCTGTCGCAGCGGGCGATCGCAACTGCGAACTATTGGTCACAAAAAACTGTACAATAACAAAAGTTAAAATTTCCCGCAAACATATCTACTAAGTTAAAAAAACATGACCGTCAAAGTAGGAGACACCGCACCCGATTTTACCTTACCATCTCAAACTGGCACATCAGTCAGCCTCAAAGATTTTAAAGGTAAAAAAAACGTCATAGTCTACTTTTACCCCAAAGACGACACACCCGGATGCACCACCCAAGCTTGCGCTTTTCGAGATAGCTACGAAGTCTTCAAAGACGCAGGCGCAGAAGTCATAGGAATTAGCGAAGATTCGCAACAATCGCACCAGCAATTTTCTGCAAAATATCAGCTACCCTTTACACTGCTGAGCGATACTGGCAACAAAGTGCGGCAATTATATGGAGTTCCAGCTACCCTGTGGATTATGCCCGGTAGAGTAACTTATGTCATTGACAAAGAAGGCGTTGTCAAGCATATTTTTGACTCGATGTTAGACTTCAAAGCACACGTTGCAGAAGCACTCAAAACTTTAGAAACCATCAAAAGTTAGAGGGATTTGCTTAAATATATTGTTGGTAGTGAGGACGAAAGTAATCAGGGCTGTTTCGGGGCAACCACGGGGAGTAGGGGTCGGATTGCCCCCTACGGAAAACCAGGATTTTGTAGGGGCGGTGCCCCCGTGCCCGCCCCCAGCCACAGATGATTTCAGGGGAATTTCAGGCATCGGGGCAACCACGGGGGGTTTGCCCCTACAAGAAAATGAAACCGCCCTGCGAAAGTCCTCATGCCTCCTTGTCTAAAAAACAAGAAAAAACTAAATTCGTGACTGCGAACTAACTGTTTGTAGTGAGGAAGAAAGTTCTGAGACTAGAGATTTTCCCGTACCCAATTTTTAAAAGCTTGAATAGCGCGGGTTCTGCCAGCAACTTGACTCTGCTGAGTGTACTGATTCACCAGTTCGACAATGGGGATATTGGGGAAAGTGGGACTCACATCAGACTCAATATATTGTTCGGCTTGCAAGACGTTGATTTGTAGCCCTCGCCGTGCGTATCGCCAAAGTTCCGGCACTCCTAGAATTTGATAATTATCCAACTGCGTGCGAGAGGTAAGATCAATTTCTATCGCTAAGTCTGGGGGCGGATCAACACTCATATCGAGGCGATTTTTACCTATAACGGCTGCTTGATTTTGAATGTAAAAACAGGTATCCGGTTCGACAGCCTGACTCATGCGTTCATTTTTCAACGTTGTGGAACCTAACGACTCAAATGCTATTTGTCGTGTTTCCAACAAAATTTTTACCATGTCGCCAATAATTTCCTTGGCTTTTTCATGTTCGGGCAGAGGAACCATAATTTCTAACCGTCCGTTACTATAGGAAAGTCGGGAAGCACGACGTTCTCCCAATTCCGCCAAAATACTTTCAAATTGTTGCCAGTTAACATCCTCAACCAGTAATTGCTGACCCGGCTGAATCTTTAATTGTCTTAACTCCAATAGCATAATTGTTCATCCGTTTTCTCTAGGAAATATGGCCCAAGTCGTGACTACGAACCATTATCTTAAAAAACCAAGAAAGGACTAAAGTCCTCACTACGAACTTCATGTTCGTAGTAAGGACTTTAGTCCTTTTTTGCTAACGGCTTGCAGCCATTAACAATTAGCACTCAGCAATTATCTAGCTTTTTGCAACACTCGATTTTTCAGATGTAGCGCTTTCGGCAGTTTTGCCATTTTTGCTATTACCGTTACCGTTGCTGTGCCGGGGTTGGATAACTCCATAGCCACCGTGAGTCTTGCGTTCGTAGAGTACGTTAATTTCGTCTGTTTCCGCATTACGGAACATATAGAAATCGTGATCGATAATCTGCAATTGTTCCAAAGCTTGTTGCACAGTCATTGGAGGCATAGCAAAATACTTAGTCCGTACCACCTCAGCAGGAAGTTCGGGAGTTCGATCGCCAATTAGATCCGCTACTACAGGATGTTCTTCAACTGCCGTAACCGTTTTAACACTACTGTGGGTCTTGTTGTCGTGGCGTTTTTCCTTAAATTTCCGCAGTTGACGAGCTATCTTGTCGGCAACCAAATCGATGCTGGCATACAGGCTTTCCGTGCTTTCTTCAGCCCGAATAACGCTGCCGTTAGCATAAATTGTCACCTCAGCAGTCTGCTTAGGATTGATCCTGGGGTTACGAGCCACCGATAGATGTATGTCCACTTCTGTAGTCAAATTTTGAAAATGGCTAACTGCCTTTTCAACCTTTTGATTGACGTACTCGCGAATCGCATCGGTGATTTCTATATTTTTACCCTGGATAACAAGCTTCATAGAGCTCCCTCCCTTCTGTAACTTCGGTATATTTTATACAGTAGCACTATGTATTCTCGAAAACACTTATCTTCCAAATCTTTTATTATATGTTGACAATTCTTGATTTAAACTGCGCCAATATTCCGTAATAACACTATTGACTTTTTTGCATGATTTCTCCTCTCATCCCTCAACAGTTAAATGCACAACCCTGCTTGCTCCTCGATTGGGGACAAGTTCCCTACTCCCAAGCTTGGGAAATCCAGCAAAAACTTGTGCAAGAACGCCGCGACAAGCCAGATTTGCCAGATGTCCTGATTTTGCTGGAACACCCGCCGGTTTACACTTTGGGAATGGGAGCAAAGTTGGAATTTCTGAAATTTGACCCAAGCCAAACTGGGGCGGAACTGCACCGAGTTGAGCGGGGCGGCGAGGTGACTTACCACTGTCCGGGCCAATTGGTGGGCTATCCGATTTTAAATTTGCGCCGTCACCAGCCTGATTTGCACTGGTATTTGCGGCAGTTGGAGGAAGTGCTGCTGGGGGTGCTGGAAGTTTTGGGGTTGAAGGGTTCGCGGGTTCCCGGTATGACTGGAGTTTGGGTGGATGGGTGCAAGGTAGGTGCGATCGGCATTAAAGTCAGCCGCTGGATTACGATGCACGGTTTTGCTTTAAATGTTTGTCCGGATCTGGCAGGTTTTGGGCAAATTGTACCTTGCGGGATTCCCGATCGACCTGTTGGCAGTTTAGAGCAGTTTATCCCCGGAATTGAGGTCGATCGAGTGCGATCGATCCTTGTCGCTGAGTTTGCTCGCGTTTTTGCGCTGGAAATAGTGCGATTCCCTACGGGATAGCTTCGCTTCACGAATGTGTAGTGTGCGTCGCTGTCAACCCTACTCCTAACCGCAGTCGGTTTTTTAAGTGCGATCGGAGTTTTCCTCCTCATACACCATTAAATCGCCCGGTTGGCAGTTTAGTGCTTTGCACAGAGCATTGAGAGTGGATTCGTCAATTCTCGTGAGGCGACGGCGGGTTTTGAGTCTCGAAAACGAAGTTGGGTGCATCCCCACCAAAGCAGCCAACTCTTTGTTGCTGATATTACGCTCGGCCATTACAACTGCCAATTTCCAACGGATGACCACTGTTGATGCTCAATTAATAGCCTGGAGTTTGCAAGCTGATGTTACCATCCCGCAACCTTCACTATCCTTTATTTAACCGCTACGGTAAATTATTTGAGGTTGGCAGTTGACTAAGTTCAGAAAATGAACTATGCTGAGGATGTACAAACGGAAAAGCGATCGCCCCTGGGCCTGGAAAACTTAAGGGCGATCGCTATCCGACTATTGCGTAGTTAAAAATCATGATATCACAGCCAAAGTCAGTTCCCGAACTCCTTCGGGAAGAAATTCCCGACGCACCCACCGGCAAGCAACCGATCCGATTGTTGATTTGCGGGATTCCCAAAGGAGTCGAAAGCCTCATCAATCTGCTGCACGTTTTGGGTTTTGCAGAAGTTGGTGAATGGAGCCCGCCTTTACCGTCCCCGATCGCAGGCGAAGTAATGCGGATTTTAACCCGTTACTGGAAAGAATAATCTTTAAGGGCGATCGCCTTTTCTTGAGTGAAGTGCGATCGCTCTTAAATTATCAAAAACATCAGGCTTAATTCTCTACCCAATCACTTAAAAACTCAACAGTAAGGATGCTAAATATCGAATCGAATTAACGAGGCGGTGTTTGCGAGACTTGGGGGTATTAGAGAGAGCATTGTAACGGTCTGTACTTAGGATCGCGAATTAAATAACTTACAATTTTAATTGTTATTGTGGGATGGGCGTCCCGCCCGTCCTTTTTGGAC
>NZ_JAUBOZ010000099.1:0-28950 GCF_036700475.1 Microcoleus sp. T2B6
AGGCTACTTCAGTGTACACCAATTGTCGTGAGTATTACCTACAAGTCTAGGAAAATATCATCCTAGCAATTGCTCCTTTGCGCGAGGGCGGGTCGCTGCCGGCGATCGTCGAAGCAGATGATGATGGTATGTACGTGCTCAAATTTCGCGGTGCGGGCCAGGGAGCCAAATCTCTGATAGCCGAGCTAGTGGCGGGAGAGATTGCTCGCGCCTCCGGGCTCCCAATCCCCGAACTCGTCTTTGTTGAACTCGATCCCGAACTGGCTCGCACTGAGCCTGACCCGGAAATTCAAGATTTGATCCGAGCAAGTGCTGGCCTCAACCTCGCCCTCGACTATCTCCCCGGTTCCATCACATTTGACCCGATAGCGGGGAAGTCCGATGCGGATCTGGCCTCAGAAATCGTCTGGTTCGATGCTTTCGTGACCAACATCGATCGCACATCGCGCAATGCAAATATGCTGGTATGGCACCGCCGGCTTTGGCTGATCGATCACGGTGCAGCCCTCTACTTCCACCACACCTGGAAAGATTATCTCTCGCGCAGCCGCGATCGTTTTCCCCCAATCAAAGACCACGTTCTGCTGCGTTTTGCCAGCACGCTGGAAGCGGCAAATTCAAAGATGACTCAAACGCTAACCCCGGAGATCATTCGCAACATTGTTAAACTAATTCCTGATGCTTGGCTGGTGGGAGATTCTCCTTTCAGCGATAGCAACGAACATCGAAATGCTTATATCGAGTACCTGCTAAATCGGCTAGAATCACCACATATTTTTTTGGAGGAAGCGATTAGTGCCCGATCGATTTCTTTATGATTATGCCATTATCCGCGTCGTTCCCAAAGTTGAGCGCGAAGAGTTTATCAACGTGGGGGCGATCGTTTCCTGCGGTACGAAAAAATTCCTCGAAGCCCGCATCGAAATTGATGAACAGCGCTTGATGGCGATCGACTCAACGTTGGATCTGGAAATGATTCGCAATCACCTAGCAGTCATTCCCATCATTTGTGCAGGCGGCTCCGAATCTGGCGCGATCGGTCAACTTCCCCACAGAGAGCGCTTTCACTGGCTCGTAGCACCCCGCAGCACGATCGTTCAGACATCGCGGGTACACACTGGTTTTTGCCAGAATCTACCGGGTGCGATCGAACACTTGCTCGATACAATGGTGCGATCGTCAAGCCGATTTTAGATTTTAGATTTTAGATTTTAGATTTACTCATTTTAGCTAAAGATGAGAACGCCAGAACCATTGTACTGACGGGAAACTTTTCTAAAGTGTTAGATCGTGTCCGATCGATTAACCGCAATCAGATGCGATCGCGCTTGCTCACGAAAGTCCGCAGCCGGAGTGCGGACTTTCGCGGACACATATCCGTTTTTTATTACTGTAATTGACCGCACATAATATTAGCTGCAGTGGAGCAAGGTAGAAATATGATGCAAATGGAACAGACAAATATGACCGTCCCCCTCTGGGGTTTAGCAATTTTCATCCTGTGGACGATCGCAGTTGTTATCCTGCTGCTAACAGTCAGGATTCGGCATCTATCTGCGGGCGGATCAGTCAAAGATTTCAGCACACCAAACGACGACAGCTTGCTTTGGCGACTATTTCGAGTACAATCCAACTTGATAGAAAACCTGCCTTTGTATTTGGGAGTTGTTTTCCTTCTAACCGTTAGGGGTGTTTCAGGAACAGCAGTAGATTTGCTGATTGTTGTGTACATCCTATTTCGGCTTGTACATTCAGTGATTCACATCGCGGGCCTCGATCCAAAGTTTCGGTTATTCAGCTTAGTAATTCAGTTAAGCTGTTTGGTCGCGTTAACTATTATGGCAGTTTTGTAGGTGAGAAATTACGCAATTGACAGCTATATATATAGCAATCCTAAATCATTATCATAATTATTGTAGGGGCAATCCCCCCGTGGTTGCCCGATAGATAGGGGGTAGGCACGGGGAGTAGGGGTAGCACTACCCCTACAAATTTATCGGAATCATTTAGGATTGCTATAGTAGGGTGCGTCAAGGGCTAACCCTAATTGTTTCTTACACAGCGTAAGTCAGGCCCACCTTACAAGTCGATCGCGCCTGTGACATTAAGCTGTTCGGCATTTAAAGGACTTGCGTAAGGTGCGTCAGCATCTAAGGTTTTCCTTTTCAGCGTAAGGGTTCTAGCTGACGCACCCTACTCGCCTCGTTACTGGTTTAAATGCTCCACAGCTTACTGCCTGTGATTTGGCTAAATTATCGAAGTTTATGAACAGAATATCTCGTGCGATCGCTCTTATTTTAATTGTATTAGGCTGCATTACTTCTGTTTTAGTTCAGCCACCGCAATCAGCCTTAACCGTGCCACCTCCTGTGCAAGAATCTCCACGACGCGGAGGAAATTTGGCTCAGACAATGAATTTTGGACGGCACTTTCAAGAATTAGGAGTTGAAGGCTCGATCGCGATTTACGATTTGAACAGCGATCGGCTTTATCAACACAACCCGCAGCGTAACGCTACAGCTTTTTTACCCGCATCTACATTTAAGATTCTCAACTCTCTGATTTCCTTAGAAACCGGAGTAATTTCAGATGAGCTTGCCGTGCTAACTTGGGATGGAACTCAAAGGCAAATTCCCGCATGGAATCGAGACTTGAATATGAAAGAAGCCATGAAACTTTCCGCCGTTTGGTTTTACCAAGTTCTCGCCCGCCGAGTCGGACACGAGCAAATGCAAAAATGGGTAGCTAAAGTCGGTTATGGCAACCAAAAAATCGGTAACAAAGACGATATTGACAAATTCTGGTTAGAGGGAGAACTGCGAATCACACCCAACGAGCAAATTCAATTTCTCCGCCGTCTCTACAAAAACGACTTACCCTTTTCTGAGCGATCGCTGTCTCTGGTGAAAGACATCATAATTGTTGAACAAACTCCCGATTACACAATTAGAGCCAAAACAGGCTGGGCAAATTTTGGAGAACAAACAAAGCCTCAAATTGGTTGGTATGTAGGTTATTTAGAAAAGGATAAAGATGTTTACTTTTTTGCTACGAACATTGACATCCGCAACAATAATGACGGATCTGCAAGAATCGAGTTAACGCGCCGTTGCTTCAAGGAGCTTGGGCTGCTGTAAGTGCGTTATTTGTTCTGTAATACTCGCAAAAACGCCAGCGGATCGGCTAACGGTGACAGCCAAAAAACCCATTTATTCGATGCCTGAGTTCGATCGTAGGAAGCCGAGTCTTTTAAATCTTTTAGAGCTTACGCAATTGGCCCATATAGCAATCCTTGCAGGTGTCGTAAACTTTTTACCCCACCCCAACCCTCCCCTTACTAAGGGGAGGGAGTAAGAAATTCACAAATGATTTAGGATTGCTATATATATAGTTGCTATCGTGCTATATGTCATTTCTTCCAGCAAGGCGACTATCATCTAAGAGAGCATTAAGTTTTTCAACGACTAGCCAGGGGTTTCGACCTTTCAAACAAGCTGCGATTGCTGCTTCATAGGGATTTCTGCCAGTTTTTTTTACGGCTGCGATCGCCTGTTTGTTAGACAATCCCCGCCCGCTGACCAACCAAGCAGCCAAAACCTGTCCTGTACGTCCGATCCCCCCAGAACAGTGAACTACCACCCGTTCGCCTTTGTTATTTGCAGATTCCAAGAACGGCAATATTTGATCGATTAAAATATCGCGATCGACCAATTCAAAGTCTGCGATCGGCGCCCAGCAAACTCGATCGCACCCAAATATTTTCCGATATGTTCCCAGTAAATCACTGTAGCGGATGAGTTGCGTCTGAGCGAGCAAGCAGCAAACTTGCTGGATATTATGCCCCTGCATAAATTCAATCCAGCGAGCAACTTCTGCATCGCGGTATCCTGGTCTGGCTGCCCCAAACACAATTAATTCATTCTCTGAAGCCGCAGCGAATTTGTGCATAATGTTTTCAATATTTTTACCTATAATTAAGAAAGACGCACAAATCCTGAATCTACAGTGAAAAACAACAGCTCGATCGCCTTAATGAACTGGCTGCAACCCAAACCAGAAACCGTTTTGTTATGCGACTCAATTGTAGCAGCTTCTGAGATGGCATTCATGCTCAACGGTGAGTGGGATGGGTGCAATAGCTTGGTGCTCACTAAATGCGACAAGGTAGCAATTGAAGCAGCCGCCCGTTTGCTGGAGACATCGTGGTGCTACCAAAATACTTGCGAACCGGTTTTAATTCGGCTGGAAGTTGACGAATTGCTGCGCCGTTATGGAATTGGAGACAGGTTTTTTATTAATGCTAACTTGCGATGCGCGCAATTGAGCGAACTTTGCTTGGAAAACATTGATTTGAGTTATGCTAAATTAAATTTGGCTAACCTCAGCGGCACTAATTTAAGCAAAGCCAACTTAATGGCGGTACAGATGCCAGCAGCAAATTTGAGTGGCAGCAATTTGAGTAAATCGCAACTTGTGAGGGCGAATTTATCAGGAGCAAATTTATCAGATGCTAATCTCAAAGGTGCTGATTTGAGTTATGCAGATTTAAGCAATGTTTGCTTAACAGGTGCTGACTTAAGAGGTGCAAATTTAGCGAGAACAGACTTAAGAAAAACAAGGTTAGATGGGGCAATTTTTGAGTAATACCAAATCCCGCTTAAATACTTTCTCTCACACCGCGTGGGTATATCCTGTAAACATTTTAACATCAAACCGACAGTCCGGCAGGGGTTGAAACCCCTGCCTCAAAGCGCAAGTCCTCTAAAAGAGGACTGATGAGTTGTTGAGTCCTCTTTTAGAGGACTTTAGCTATTAGACAGGGGTTTCAACCTCTGGCGGAATAGCGGGTGGGGGGGAGGAGTGGTGGACTAAAAGCTTAAGTTGACACGCTTTGGGTAATGCCGTTTCCCTAGGGCGATCGCACTTCCGGGGTGTGCTTCATAAACGTGGAATCTGCTGTATCTGCGCCCATCCGCGTACATCCGCCACCATCTGCGGTTAAAGTTCCAAAGTAATTAACTGAGCAATTTCATCCGTTTGAAAACCCAACGCCATCGGCTTTTGCACTGTCGGAATCACTTGCACATCATAGAGTTCCGTGACAATTCCTTCAAACCGCAACCAGTGAACGATCGCCCCAGTAGTCAAATCAATCACCATCATACCACAGCGAGCCTCAGCATCCTTGGCTGCTAACAAGTCATCCAATTCTAAACCGCTAAAAGTGTTGTCACCTCCCCGAGGTTTCGAGAGTCCAACAATTGCCCAATTTTGCCAAAAAGCTAGTCCTCGGACATATCCCGGACAAAACGTAATTGCCTCAAATTTCCCTGTATCTAAATCCACATAACCGAATTCTCCTCTCCCCGAATTCAACAACCACAACTTATCTCGATACCAGCGCGGTGAGTGTGGCATTGACAATCCTGTGACGATAATATCATTAGATTCAATATCAATAACTATACCGCCATTTTTTCTGCGATCGCGCCAGCCATCCACCACATCCGACTGACTCGACGCTGTGACATATTTCGCCTCCCCAGCTACCATTGCCAAACCGTTGAGGTGACAGCGGTCTTCATTTATATATTGTGAGATAAAACCGGGTTTCCAGAGAGGTTTGCAACTGTGGCGATCGCTCAAAGTAGCGATACAATTAAACAAAGTGCTAATAAAAATGATTTGATTATTTTTATCGACTGCTATATCGTGAATGTCGATATCGCCTGTAGTATAACCGATTCTTGGTATATATAATTTATCGTATCCTTGGTATAATTTCCCGGATTCTAAGACATTATCTAATTGCCAGAGTTGATATTTGGAACTTAAATAAAGGCGTTCCGGCGTGCAGTAAAGCCCCATTACGCGATCGAATATTCGCCAAAAAGCCGAGATTCTGTTAGTTTCTGGCACAGCACCGATTAACATTAACCTGCTGGTTTGATAGGTGGTGCAAGCGAGGCTGATTTGTTGTTGGGTTAACCAAGATGGAAAATCGCGATCGCCAAAAATTTCGTGTTCGTGGGTTGTATTAAAAGTGGCTTGTTCGTTATTCATAGAATCTGGAGGCATATCTTTAATATATCCCAAATGTAGGGCGATCGTAATTTCCTCGCCTTGCGGGTTTTATCCATCGTACTTGACCCAAATCAACATTCATCTGGGTCTATCAGCGTACATCCGCCACCATCTGCGATTAAAATTCCCAAGTAATTCTGTCCTCATGGCAAAGATCCGACTTTTCCGACTTTATGATCCGACTTTTCCGACTTTACAGAGGCAGGGGCCCTAAGCAACGATAGAGATAGGGGAAAGCCAACCCACGATGTCTAGATTGTAAAGATATCGTAAACCTGGATGTTGTGTTGCGAAGTGTTAAATAAAAATATGGTATAAAAGATATATCTGTGGTATGATAGATTTAAGTTGCATCTAATGTTATAGAAACCCATTCCCCCACGAGGCCAGTGAAAGCCCACTTCATATCAGGACTACCCCGCTCAGGCTCTACTTTACTGGCTGCACTACTACGACAAAATCCCCGCTTTCACGCTGCTATGACTAGCCCAGTCGGGGGATTAGTGGAGAGAATGTTGGAAGCCATGAGCGAAGATAATGAGTTTTCCGTATTTATTTCCTCTGAACAAAAACGGGCACTGATTATGAGCATCTTTTCAGCTTATTACCACCCGCAAGCTGAAAAAGAAGTGATATTCGACACAAATCGTCTTTGGTGCAGCAAGTTGCCATTAATTCTGGAACTATTTCCTGAAGCAAAAGTCATCTGCTGCGTCAGAAACATCGGTTGGATTATGGACAGCATTGAGCTACTGATTCGCCGCAACGCCTTTGATGTTTCGAGGTTATTTAATAATCCAGCGGAACGGGCTACAGTTTATAGCCGTACCGAAGCATTAAGTCAAGGTTCGCGTTTAGTTGGTTATGCTTATAACGCTCTTAAAGAAGCATTTTATAGCGAACAGAGTGCATCTCTTCTACTGGTAGATTACGACCTATTAACCATAAAGCCGGCTAAAACAATGTCGCTGATTTATCAATTTCTTGGGGAAGAGTATTTTGAGCATGATTTCGAGAATGTTCAATATCACGAGCCAGAATTTGATAATAAGCTGAAAACACAAGGGTTACATCAAGTGCGTTCTCAAGTCGAGTTTAAACCGAGAAAAACAATTTTACCCCCCGACTTGTTTGAGCGATTTGATGGCTTATCTTTTTGGACAGATTCAACAAATAGTCGTGCTAGTGCGATTGTAGCGAAGCCACAGTCCGGCAGGGGTTGAAACCCCTGCCTCAAAGCGAAAGTCCTCGCTATGAGGACTGAAAAACTCATTAGTCCTCTTAAGAGGACTTGAGCTATGAGACAGGGAATTCATTCCCTGGCGGACTGGCGGGTTTACTAGCTGAATTGGCGGGAACACAGCTTAAGTTGACACCAATTGGCACGGTGCCGTGTCCTGACTGTGGGTAATATCAATTCCAATGGCACCGGATTTGAGATTAAGCTTTGAGGCGGGGGTTTCAACCCCTGCCGGACTTGAATGTAAACGATAGATATAAAGGATAGCAGGAATTATGAACTCATCAACCGCCAACAAGCAAATTATTTTCGTTGACTCTTCTGTACAGAATTATCAAAACTTGATAGAGGGGGCAGATGCTAACGCCAAAATAGTCATTTTAGATGACAAGCGTAGTGGCATTGAACAAATTACCCAAGCACTGGCTAGTGAAAGTGGCATTGAAGCTGTTCATGTAGTTTCTCACGGCAACCAAGGCAGTTTAAAACTCGGTGCAGACGTACTCAATGGGAATGAGCTCGAAAATTTCAACACTCAGCTAAAACAGTGGGGAAATGCTCTGACAGAGAACGGAGATATCCTACTTTATGGATGCGATGTAGCCGCCACAGAAACTGGCAATAATTTTGTCAAGCGGTTGAGTGAACTCACAGGTGCAGATGTCGCAGCCTCTAACGACTTAACCGGAAATGCAGCTAAAGGCGGCGACTGGGATTTAGAAATAGTAACGGGTCAGATTGAATCCGCCGTGCCGTTTAATCGGCAGGCGATGGAAGATTATGACTATACACTGGCGACTTTTAATGTCACAGAGGCAACCGATGATGGCACTGGCACTGTAGCAGGCACATTGAGCAAAGCAATTTTAGATGCGAATACCACACTAGGGGATGACACCATTACCCTCGCCACAAATGTCAGGTTTACACAAACTCCGAATCAGCTAATCGACAGCAATATTGCTTTTATTGGTGGCGGTTTCATTGTCAGCGGAGATGCCAATAACAGTGGCATTAATGATACGGGTGACGTTCGCCTCTTCTTTGTGAAGTCTGGAACCGTCAGTTTCAGCAACATGACTATGAGGGGGGGGCGTGCCCAGGGCGGAGATGGTAGTGGTGGAGGCGCAGGTATGGGGGGTGGCTTGTTTGTTTATAACGGCACAGTCAGCCTGAATTCTGTCACCTTTTCTAATAACTCTGCCATTGGCGGAAATGGTATCAGAGGTGGCGGTGGTGGCAGTGCTAATTTTGTGCCTCTCAATCCGGCTAATAATGGTGCCGACCAGATTGGCGGCAACGCCGACTTCGGCAGGGGCGGCAACGGCTACGGTGGCAACGGCGGCTTCGGTGGCAACGGCGGTGTCGGCATCGGCGGCAACGGCGGCACCTTCGGCGGCAACGGCGGCGGCGGTGGCGGCGGCTTCGGCGGCGGCGGTGGCGGCGGCTTCGGCGGCATCGGCGGCGACTACAACGGCCGCGGCATCGGCGGCTTCGGCGGCTTCGGCGGCGGCGGTGGCGGCGGCGGCAACATCGGCGACAACGGCGGTTACACCAGCAACGGCGGCAACGGCGGTTACGGCGGCGGCGGCGGCAACGGCTTCGGCGGCCGCGGCGGCAGCTTCGGCGGCAGCGGCAGCGGCAGCTTCGGCGGCCGCGGCCGCGGCGGCGGGGCTGGCATGGGGGGTGCAGTATTCATCCGTCAAGGTACTCTCATCCTTAACAGCACCACATTTACCGACAACACTGCTACAGGCGGCACGGGTAGCAACCCTGGTCAAGGCAAAGGTGGGGCAATTTTCGCCATGCAGTCCCTCACTAACATCAACCGCAACAACCAAGGAATGCCCACCGCACTCCCTACCGTCACCACATTGGGAGCCACCTTCACCGGCAACATCGCCGCCAACCAAATTGGTTTCCCCGTCGGTGCTAACACTCCCAGCGGTGGTGTCGGCACCAACCAGGATAATAACGACGTTTTCGGGACTATTGCCGCGGCACCCACACCAGATATCGCTGTCACCACTCCCGCCGTCGCTGCTACTACCTTACTAGCAGGCACAACCAACCAAAAACTATACGAAATCGACTTAGCCGTTACCACCCTTAACGCCCAACTCACAGGCGTTACCCTGACTCCCATCGGCACTTACACCACCCCAGACATCAGCGGTTTCAAACTCATCTACTCCACCGACAACGTTTTAGAGGCGGGAGATACCACCCTCAGCACCCAACCCCCAGTCGCCTCCGGCAGTCCCCTGAACTTTACCGGTCTCACCCAAACCATCAACACCGGCACCACAGGCTACTTATTCCTAACTTCTGACATTGCCACAGGTGCCACCGAAGGCAAAACCATCAATATCGACGCACCTACCCTCGCTAACTTCACCTTCGCCACAGGCAACAAAACCGGAACTCCCACCGCAGGCGGCACGCAAACCCTCGACGGCATCCCTACCATTACCAGCGTCACCGTACCCGCCAATACTTACGGCATTGGCGGAAACCTCGACTTCACGGCAACATTTAGCGAACCCGTCACCATCACCCCCGGTACTGGTAGCGCCAACCTCCCCATCACTCTCGACACTGGAGGTACTGTCAATGCCACCCTCACGGGCACCGGTGCGTTATCACGTACCCAAACTTTCCGTTACACCGTAGCATCAGGCAACGTTGACAGCGATGGCATCACTGTAGGCGCTAACTTAGCACTCACAGGCGGCGCGACGATTCGAGATGCTACTAATAATAATGCCACCCTGACTTTAAATGGAGTCAGTGCAACAACGGGTGTATTAGTTGATGGTGTTGCCCCAACTGTTACTATCAATCAAGCTACAGGGCAAACAGATCCAACATCAACATCACCTATCAACTATACTGTCACTTTCAGCGAACCAGTCACTGGTTTCGATGCGGCTGATATTGACTTAAGTGGCACGGCTGGTGCAACTACAGCAACGGTAACGGGTAGCGGTGCTAATTATAATGTAGCAGTTAGCGGTATGACTGCTGTGGGAAGTGCGATCGGCATAGTAAAAGCAGGCGGTGTCACTGACATTGCGGGTAATACCAATACTGCTAGTACCAGTACCGATAATATAGTTACCTACGACAACATTGCCCCAACTGTTACTATCGATCGAGCTACAGAGCAAACAGATCCGACTGCAACTTCACCTATCAACTATACTGTCACTTTCAGCGAACCTGTCACTGGTTTCGATCCGGCTGATATTGACTTAACTGCAAGTACAGCAGCGGGAACATTAATACCAACCATCAGAGGTAGTGGCACTGTTTACAGCGTCGAAGTCAACGGCATGACAGGGGGAGGTAATGTAATTGCCAGCATCAAAGCTAACGGCGTTACTGATACAGCAGGTAATAACAACACTGCCAGTACAAGTACAGATAATACCGTTGCTTATAACAACACCTTTCCCACAGTTACATCTATCAACCGCCTTGCGACATCTCCCACTGCTGCGGCTACCGCCACCTACGAGATTAAATTCTCTGAAGATGTTACAGGCGTTGACGTTTCTGACTTTACTTTAGTCCCAAATGGTGTAACTGGTGCATCCATTGGCACTTTAACTCCTGTTGATGCTAAGACTTACCAACTGCAAGTTAACACAGGTACGGGCAGCGGTAAAATTGGGTTAAATTTAGTTGATGATGACAGCATCAAAAACAGCTTGGGAGTGGCATTAGGCGGTGCAACGGCTGGCAATGGTAACTTAACGGGACAAGTTTACGACATTGACAAAACACCGCCCACTGGCAGTTTAAATGCTGTTGCGGATGTGACTACAGCGGGCGGAACCAGTCAAACTTTGACTGTCACTTTCAGCGATAATAATGTTCTCGATGTTTCAAGCTTGGATAGTTCTGATGTTTTGATAAATTGGTCAGGTGGCGCTATTCCTGCTACTTTTGTCAGCGTCGATAATAATAGTAATGGTACGCCTCGGACAGCGACTTATTCCTTTGTTCCCCCTGGCGGAAGTTGGGATAATACTGATAATGGAACTTACACTGTTAACTTGCAAGGAAGTCAGGTTAAAGATGCACTTGGCAATCTTGCTGTTGCTGGTAGTTTAGGGACTTTTAACGTTAATGTTGCGGCACCGGTTGCGACAACCCCGCCATCGGGCACAGATACACCAACGGGCACAGCGGGAACACCAACGGGCACAGCGGGAACACCAACGGGCACAGCGGGAACACCAACTGGCACAGCGGGAACACCAACGGGCATAGATACACCATCGGGCACAGCGGGAACACCAACGGGCACAGCGGGAACACCAACGGGCACAGCGGGAACACCAACGGGCACAGCGGGAACACCAACGGGTACAGCGGGAACACCAACGGGCACAGATACACCATCGGGAACACCGACACCAACGGGCACAGCGGGAACACCAACGGGTACAGATACACCAACGGGTACAGCGGGAACACCAACGGGAACAGATACACCATCGGGAACAGATACACCAACGGGCACAGCGGGAACACCAACGGGCACACCGACACCAACGGGAACACCGACACCAACGGGTACAGATACACCAACGGGTACAGATACACCAACGGGCACACCGACACCAACGGGAACACCGACACCAACGGGTACAGATACACCAACGGGAACACCGACACCAACGGGAACACCATCAGGAACACCCACGCCAACGGGAACAGATACACCAACGGGAACACCGACACCAACGGGCACAGCGGGAACACCCACGGGAACACCGACACCATCGGGAACACCCACACCAACGGGAACAGATACACCATCGGGAACACCGACACCAACGGGAACACCCACACCAACGGGAACACCGACACCAACCGGAACGCCCACTCCAACCAACTTCTTCGATTATTCGTCGTCCCCCAACAGCGTTACTCAAAGCTTCAGCAACATCACTCAACCTGTCACTATCATTGGCAGTCGCTTTAACGACAACTTCATCGGTACAAGCAACCCAGACAATATTAGCGGTAGCGATGGTGATGACATCCTTGATGGTGGCGCTGGCAATGACACCCTCAATGGCGGAGTTGGCAACAACACCTTCACCGGGGGAGTTGGCAATGACACCTTTATCTTTAATTCCCTTCCTGGTACTTTCGGCGGACAAAACCTAATTTTAGACTTCACCCCTGGAGAAGATAAATTACAACTTGATGTTGCCTTCGGTTTCACCTCACCGGAACAAGTGCTCGCAGCATTACAATCTACCCCTTCGGGTTTAGTCTTAAACTTAGGGAATGGTCAAACTATCTCTATCAAAGCCAATTCTCTCTCACCAAGCGACATCATTCTCTTTAGTAATTCCACAGCAACACCGACACCAACGGGAACACCTACACCATCGGTAACACCGACACCATCGGGAACACCCACTCCAACGGGAACCGATACACCATCGGGAACACCCACTCCAACGGGAACCGATACACCAACGGGAACCGATACACCATCGGGAACCGATACACCAACGGGAACCGATACACCAACGGGAACCGATACACCATCGCGAACACCAACACCAACGGGAACCGATACACCATCGGTAACGCCAACACCAACAACCAACAACATCCCCAATGACGACTGCATCTGCGATGACATTGCCTATCCCAACTTAAACCAACCCAATGCAGTTGAGAACACCATACTTGGTGTATCGGGAATTCAAATAGGCACTGCCCAAAACGATGAATTTCTCGGCACTAACAACGGCAATATATTCGATGGCAAATCCGGGGATGACAACTTATATGGTGGTGCCAGCAACGACATCTTTAATGGCAACCAAGGCAATGACTTCATCATCGGAGGCAAAGGTGACGACATCCTCTATGGAGATGGAGGAAACGACATCGTTCTTGGCGAATTGGGCAACGATTTAATCTTCGGAGGCAAAGGTAATGACTTGTTACATGGCCGCGAAGGCAATGACATCATTTATGGCAACAAAGATGATGACTTCATCGATGGTGGCAAGGATAATGACGTTTTATATGGAGGCAAAGGTGACGACATCATCCTTGGTAGTCAAGGTGATGACAATCTGTTTGGACAGTTAGGTTCGGATACCCTCTGCGGCGGTGAAGGCAATGACTTAATCAACGGTGACGCCGGAGCAGATATTCTCGGAGGGTGCGAAGGAAATGATACTCTTTACGGAGGCCTAGATAACGATACTCTCACTGGTGGCAAAGGATCCGATTTGCTTGATGGAGGCGTGGGGAATGATAGTTTGATTGGCGGTAGCGGCAACGATATCTTTGCCTTAACAACTGGTCAAGGATTTGATATCATCGCTGATTTTACCATCGGTCAAGACTTGATTGGATTAAGCGGAGGTTTGAGTTTTGGTCAGTTAGCAATCACTCAAAATACTCAGGGAACTCTCATCAAAAATGTCTTGACAGGAGAGGAGTTAGGTGTGATGATTGGAGTGAGTGCCAATGCGATTACATCCGCTAATTTCCGGTTGATTTAGGAAATCAAGAAAAGTACGATCGCCCATTCGATTCAAAAGGACGATCGCACTTCTACCAATTTTAAAAGGTCTAGCAAAAATTTAACGATTATTCATACTTTCGGCCGCGCCACTGAGTAGGCTGATTCAACGCAGAAATTAGAATACGCAAAAACGCCAGCGGATCGGCTAAAGGTGACAGCCAAAACAGCCATTTACCCGATGCCTGACTTGTATCGTAGGAAGGTGCGATCGCGAAACACAAAGCCGATCGCACTGCAACCAAAAATACATTCAATCCCAACAGCCAAAAGTGCGGAAATACACCAACCGGCGGCAGCGAACCAAACAGCAAATAGCACAACACAATCGGCACCGGCAAACCTTGAACCGCCAGCAACAGCCACAAATCGCCCCAAATTTGAGCGCCAGAAGCAGCATCTTTCAAATCGAGCGATCGACCCCATTCATTCCAAGTCTCGATCGCCCCCTCATACATCCGCACCTTCAACACCTTAGCCCCATCCAAAAAGCCCACCTTAAAGCCCTTAGCAGCCGCATAGCGAGCCAGAGTCACATCATCGCAAAACGAACCCCTCGCGACCTCATAGCCCCCCAAAGCCACCAAAACCTCGCGCTTACACAAGAAACACTGACCGTTCGCCATCACCCGTTCCGGCACATCCCCGCCAGTCCCCGTGGGCCCGAACCGATAAACCAAAGTCATTAACAAAGCAGGTTGCAGCCACAACTCCCCCGGATACTTGAGGATAAACTGCGGCGACAGCGAAATCAAATCGTAATTTCCAGCCGCCGCCGTCTTCAGCAAACTCGCAATCAAACCCGGATGCGGCACAGTATCCGCATCTATCCCCAAAATCCACTCGCACTTCTCGGAACTTGCCAAAAAACCCGCATTCAGCGCCCAGGGACGCCCTACCCAACCCGCCGGCAGCGGATCGTCGTTAATCAAGCGAAACCGGGGGTCTTTTTGTGCTGCTGCTTTGACTAAATCTCCGGTTCCGTCTACCGAATAGCTGTCAACCACAATTACTTCTCGGAGTTCGTAACTTTGGCTGGTTAATCCTTCCAAACAAGGCGAAATGCGATCGGCTTCGTTCAAAGTCGGTACCACCGCAGTACAACTACCCAACAAATCCAGCGTCGGCGAATCCGGTTCCAGGGGCGGGATGCGCGATGGGCCTTTAATCAAACGCGACATCAGAAGGGCTGCAGCGGGCAATTGCAGCAGCAAGAGTGCGACAGCGATGATACTTGTCAGCGGTTGGGAGAACAGGTGAGGGGCGATCATGGGATTTTAGATTTTAGATTTTAGATTTTAGATTTTCAATTGAAGAATTGGGAATTACGGTTGGTGTCAATTTAAAAATTTAATAAAATTTTGACCTCAAACATATTACAGGAATTGGGAATGAAAAAATCGCCATTGAAAAACCCGGTTTCTACAAGAAACCGGGTTTTTAAACTAGCTCAAAATTTAGTGTAAATTTTTGCTAAATCAGCCGGGGTTGCTCACTAGCAACTCACTTACGCAAAACCCCCACGGGCTCAGGTGGAATTTGGGCCGTGAGAACAGATGTCTCCAAAGACGGCATTGTTTCTGTTACGTCACCTGTTGCGGGTTTAGCGATCCAGCTTAACGCGATCGCCGGAACTACACCCAGAAGCACCGCTAGCGATGTTGGGAACCAGAACCGAGAATCCAAGGAAACTACAGTGATAATTGCTCCGAAAGCAAAGTTTACCAAATAAACAATTAAGGGCAAACCCAATTCCGATCGCTCTAATTTAATCGGTGTTTTTCTCCACAAGAAAGCTGCGGAGGACATAAATAGCGCCCCCGTACCCATCCAGCCAGCCAAATTGCGGTAAGGCATCCCAAAGAAAGCGCCAAGTTCCTCAAACTCCCAAAAAGGCACAGAAGTTTGACTCATCGCCGGATCTAGTACAAAATCCCAAGCTGTTAGCAGCAAAGCACCAAGGGCGATCGCCCCTATTTGGCGCACCCAATTGAGTTCACCTTTACCGCCAGCTACTCCAGCGCGAGCAATTACATAGGAAACCAGTCCCAGATAAAACCACGAGAGGGGAATTGTAAACGGAACCAGCCCTGCAATTTTGTAGCCCAAACCGCTCAAATAATGGTAGTGCCCGAAGGGAAAACCCGTACTCGTTCCCAACAACTCGCTACTCAAGGACAAAAACACAGAAGGCACTAAAAAAGCCAGAGTTGCACCCCAACCCAATGTCCGCAAGGCATACAGAGCAACTGCTGCTGCACCAAAGATGATATAAACTACTCCACCCCCAGCCATCCCCCACTGGAATAGCGTTTGCCCTGCTGGTGGCAAACTCATCACCAATTCGGGACGGGGTAAAATCAGCAGCAACCCTGCCAATCCAAAAGCCATTGACAAGACGTGGGCAATCAGGCAAAAGCGCTCAGCAATCAAAAGTTGCTTCATGGGACTCCTCGAAAAAATATTAGATGCAGAAAGCACTCTTAACAGTTTACAAACTTTAACAAAAAACAAACTGCAAATGACAGTTGTCAGTTGTCAGTTGACTGTTGACTGTTGTCTGTTGACTGTTGACTGTTGACTGTTGTCAGTTGACTGCCAGCCCCATGCCCAATGCCCGATGCCCCATGCCCCATGCCCGATGCCCGATGCCCCATGCCCAATTCCCGATGCCCCATCTTAAATCATTGCCAATTGCCCACCAGCACGAAAGGTGCCCAGAAATACGGATTCTGATACTGTGGGTTTTGCAACAGCGTTAATTGAGCGTTGCGGAGGGCTTCAGCTTTGCTGGTTTTAGAAGAAGCCAGTTGCTTGTAAAACTCAGCCATAAAGATAGCTGTAGATTCGTCGTTGACTTGCCAAAGGGTGGCGGCGGTGCTGCGGGCACCCGATCGAATTGCCGCCCCCGCCAAACCCAAAGCCGCGCGGTTATCGCCCGAAGCAGTTTCGCAAGCACTCAAAACCAAAAGTTCGATCGCCTGTTGTTTCTCCCCAGTGCGGGCTCGCAGCAGTCGATCGAACTCCTTAACATTCACTTTCTGATCCCAAGTCACAATAAAAGTATCCGCTGCATTCGAGCTAAACTGACCGTGAGTTGCCAAATGGACGATCGGGTAAGATACCGCTTTAATTCGATCCTGCAATCGCCCGCTGACAAAATCTTCATTCAGCAGCGAACTCGCCGGCATCTCGGCTGCAATTTGCTGAACTTCCTCCTTCACCCCCGGCAAAGCCGAGAAGCCTTGACGCGCTTCCGAGAGGCCAGCGGTGAGCACTTTTAACTTGACTTTGCTCAGCGGTTTCGGTGCCAGCAATTGCAATCCCGGCGCCAAAGCAATATTGTATTTTTCTACCAAAAACTTTTCACCGTCGTGCAGCACAGCCATCGGCAGATTCCGCAAATAACCGTCGAGCACAAATACCAGGGTTTTAATCCCGGCGGCGGTCAAATCCGCCTCTGCGGGGCGGATTAACCAGTCATAAACCTGTTCAACGGGTTGCCTCCTGTCGCGGGGGAAAGCAGCAGGCCTGATGGTATTTTTGGCTTGTCTGAAGGCAGTTTCCAACTCGGCTTGAGACTTCTTCGTAGCGTAGCGGCGCAGGGGTTTGCCGGGAATTGACAAAATTACCTCCAAACGATCGCTCAAAATAATCGGATAAATCACCGCCGCAGTCGGATCAATTTCCTCGATCGACTTTGGTTTAGCATCAGCACAAGCATCCCGGAAAAAGTTGTCCAATTCTGCCAACTGCAAAGATTCCACCGTTTGGCGCGCTAGTTTCAATTTAGTTTGACTGGGAGATTCCTCTTGCAAAAGCAGCCCGACTAATTCCCGATAAACCGGTTCGGCACTTTCCCGAAACGAAAATTGCACTTCGGGATTGACTGTTACCAAATCGCCCCGCAAAGAAGACAGTACATTCACAGCTTGAGTATATTGAGCGATCGCCCCTTCTGTATTTCCCTGAGCTTTCCGAATCCGTCCCAGTTGCCAAAACAATTGATAAGCAATATCGGGAGATTGAAACGCCGGTGCTAAACTCAAAGCCTCAGTTGTGAGATTTTCCGCTTTCTGATACTGCTGTTGGATTTCTGATAGTTTGCCTTTGGCTGCCAGAATATAAGCTTGTATGCGTTTATCGCCCAAACTGTTTGCTCGTTCGACAGAGCGATCGAGCATTGTGTTAATATCGCTTAAACTCAAAGTTTTCGCAGGCGACTGAGCTAATTTCATCAAGCTTTGAGCTAGATTAATTTGAGCGTAAAGTCCGGCGCGGTTCGACCCAAATTGAGCGGTTTGAGGTTCGAGAGAACGCCACAAAGCCTCTGCTTCAGACCAATCTTCGCGATCGACCAAAAGACTCAATTGGTTTAACTTTGCTTGAATTTGTAGGAGAGATCGATCCGGCATCGCCTGGATCGATCGACCATAATACTCTAGGGCCAAGCGTTCCCAATCCGCCCGCTGTTCTGGTGTCAAACCCGGTTTATTGCTTTTAGCCCGTACCGTATTGCCCAGATTGAGATAAATTCCAGCCTCCTCTGATCGGCTACCTAATTTTTGGGCTGCTTCGAGGCCCGCCGAAAGCACATCCTGCGATCGTTCCAGTTGTCCCAAAACCCGCAGTACCCGCCCTAAAGCATGAGTTGCCCGGACTTGTTCGAGAGAAACTGGCTGATTTTTCAAAGTTTCCACACCCGCTGCCGAAACTTCGCAAGTTTGGTTTTCCAACTTGAAAGAAGCTAACAGCATTTTGCAAGCCCTGGGATAAAGTCCGAGAGTTTCCCAAGCCCGACTTTGATTAATTTGAACTTGAAAAAGTTGGTTTTTTCTATCAATTTGGTCGAGAATTTTAGCGCTTACCTCCAAGTTATCGATCGCATCTTGAGTCTGCCCCCGTTCAAGTTGCAACTGTGCTTGAATGTTGAGAGTTTCAGCCAAAATCCGCTGCTGTTCGGGAGTGTTGGCTTGTGTTCGCACAGCCGACAAACTCGAATTTACAGCTTTTTCTGCTTCTTCCCAAAGCCCCAACTGCCCGTAGGTTGCAGCTAAATTACTCAAAGCCGTGGCGCGATCGAGATTTTCGCCTTTTGCCTCAAAGGCCGCCGCCGCTTGCTGCAACAAAGGTACAGCTTCCGAAAAACGTTCCTCTTGGTACAGAGTTCGAGCTTGTCGAACAAGCTGCACCGTTTGTGGTGGATTAACCTGAGCAATTCCAGGAGGAATCGCAATTGCTAGCAGACAGGAAATCACAAATAACAGAATTACTTGCCGGAGCGATCGGGTAAACTTCATAGTTAGAAAATAAAATTACAACCGCAGACACACCTACTAATTAACCCAAATACATCTTATTCTTTATCTGCATTAATCCGCGTTAATCCGCCTACATCTGCGGTAAAAAAAACCTAATTTCAACGCGGCACACAATTAGAATTCTGCCGAGGATTGCGAGAGTCAGCAGCATTCCCCGGATTATATGCAACAAGCATAACTTCTCCTTTCGCATTCACCACCCAACCTTGCGCCGGAACAACTTCCCGATCGGGGATTTCCCCTTCTTCCTTCTTCGCTCGATCGGTTACATCGGTTAAACCCTCTACATTCGTTGCCGAACTTCCAGCCTCTTCTACCCAAGGAAAGGGCGCTGGAGCGGTGCTGAGGGCATCATTAGGACTGGGTGGTACTCCTCCTTTCCCAGTAGCAGTAAATGCGCTCCCTGTCTCTTGCGTGCAGGGATTTGCCGCAATTAAAGCAGCCGGATCGACCACATTTTGCGGCAGTTCCACTAAACCTTGAGCGGGATTCACTCCCGAAGAACTAAATGTAACACTACCTTGCAAAGCCGGGCCACTACTTTGGGAAATCGCCGCAATATCGCTGGTAGGAATTAGAGAAGTCGGACTGACTTGCACCGCTGCAAATTGAGCATCAGTCAGTCCTAAACTACTCCTAGCTTGTTCGCGGTTAAGGCTTGTAAAGCCAAAAATATTTGGTACATTGACCGTAACTTGTCCGCCCCTAGCCGATCGCGCATTAGCTGTAATATCACTATTCTCTCGCGGTAAAGCTACCAAAATATCGCTATTAATTCTGATATTACCGCCCTCAGAAATACCTGCATCCGTGGTGATTCTACTGCCGCGCCGCAACTGAATGTTTGGGGATTGAAGGTTAATATTTGCCCCTGTACCAGAGACAGTCGTGCCATCAATTAGGCTTTTATTATCCAGAGAAATTGAGTTAGCTACAACATTAATATTACCAGCACTACCTGTTCCTGAAGATTGAACATTAACAACTGCACTATCCCGAAGAATCAATTTATCGGCATTCAAATTCAATGAGCCTGCATTTCCGGTAGCAGTGGAATTTACAGCATTAAACGCCCTACCAGACGAGGCTTCAATTCCACTCCTCAACCCACTGTTACTCCCAATACCTTGCACTTGTAAGCGATCGGCATTAATTGTAATATCTCCTGCATCCGCTATACCCAAAGAAGCTGCAGAAATAACGCCGCCATTCTGCACAGTTAGTTTAGGTGTTGAGATGCGGATATCTCCACCTCTACCAGAACTTGCAGTTTGAGTAACAAAAGAACTTGCTACATAGCCCGCATTCTCCAAAAATCTTGACTCGCCGCTCACTTCTATAGACTCGGAGGCTCTCACACTTAAATTTCCTCCCGTCCCCCCACTTGTAGAAAACACAACTTCCCCAAAAATAGCACCAGTCGTTAAACTAATTGTGGCTCCATTAGAAACACTCAGCCGCTTAGTGTCGATGCTAATATCCCCACCTTTTCCATTCGCATCAAAAGTATTCGTGCCGAGCCTAGTTTGCCCTAAACCTACAGGAAGACTACCCGATAATTCCACAGATTCACTCGCTTTAATCGCGATATTCCCCGATGCTCCATCACTAAGGCTGAAGCTGGCAAACGCACCGCCATCCCGCAGTATTAACCGTTGGGCTTCAACAGAGATGTTTCCGCCTTGACCAGTGCTTTCGTTCGTTGTTCCGTTATAGAGCGTTGAACTGACGAGTTCGACGGTGTTGGCGCGGATAGCCAGATTTCCACCATTCCCAGCACCAAAGGTGGGGGCACCGCCCACTACCCCATTGCTCATCAACAGCCGTCCGGCTTCAATGTTAATATCTCCGGCGGCTCCACTGCCAATAGCGCTAGTAAACAGAACGATTTGCGAAATAAATGGGTTGCCTGTTCCAGATGTCTGAAAATTTTCTGTAAGCTGCTGATAGCCCTCAATTCCCAACCCGATCATTTCTACTGAGTCAGTAGCGCGGATGTTGATATCGCTTCCTCTCCCCTCTCCCAGTGTGGAGGCGAAAATTTGCGATCCCCCCTCTACTCGTAAGTTTTGGGAATTGATGTCAATGCCTCTACCATCAATACTTCCGAGTGTCATTCCATAAATTCCTGAACCATTAAGATTAATATTTCCCCCTCGAATATCGACTTTACCACCTCCTAATCCGGTGGTATTTATAAATGCACCGTTGATTTCAATATTGCCGAAGTTCTGAATATTGCCATAGTTTAAATTCAGACCTAAAGCTGTTGGTTTAAATTGCACTAAACCTGGACTTTTGACGCTACCAAGTAATATTTGTCCGGTATAAGCTGTTAAATTTCCGCCTTGCAGTTGAATGTCTCCGCCAATTAAGGCTAAAGTTTGACCGGGGTCTACTGCTAAACCGAGTTTTTTAAAGGCAGGAATTTCTATGGGGAGTGGCGGTAAGGCTGATGTAGGAGCCAGTGTTTGGGAAGAGTTAACAATTGTGCCGGGATTTTCTCTAAATCTTAAACCCACAGGAATATTAACCGCTAATAAGGGCACTGAATTAGAATTAGCTGCACTAAATTCAAAGCCATTATCAAAGAGAATTCCGCTACCAGTTGAACCGATAAATGAGCCGCGCAAATCTAACCGAGCATTGGGGCCAAAGACAATCCCTTTTGGGTTAATTAAAAACAAGTTACTGTTTCCCAAAACTCCCAGAGTTCCTAAAATATTAGAAGGGTTGCCACCAGTAACGCGGGTGAAGATGTTGGCAATTCCGTTAGGATTGGCAAAATATGCGCCTCGTCCTTCACCAACGTTAAATTGTTGGAAACTATGAAATAAATTGGCTCCGCGAGTTGCACCGCCAGTGATTCTATCTGAGGGTAAGTTGTTGATAGTATCGGGAACAGTCCGTGAACTTTCCGCGCCCAGGGAATTATCGGGGATGATTTGGGCGATCGCCGGGAAAGGAAACAGCAGTAAGAATGCAAAAAATAGGGCGGAAGATTGGCAGCGCATCTTTGAAGTCTGGTTAATTTGGTATTAGGAAAATAGCGACGGGCTAGCTAAAACCTGAAGATTACCTATTGAGGTACGCAAACACCCGTCGGTTTCGGACTGCGAAGAGATGCACCATTACTTGAATTATACGCTACCAGCGTTACTTTTCCTTGCTCATCTATTACCCAACCTTGAGCGGGAATAATTTCTGTTGGCCGCATTTCTATGGAAGCTCTTTGGCTTTCTACTTGCTGAGTTCCACCTACCGCTGGCTCCACCCACGGCAACGGCGATACAGGGCTGCTGAGGACATCATTAGGACTGGCCGGCACTCCTCCTTTCCCAGTAGCGGTAAATGCGCTCTCGGCCCCTTGCGTGCAGGGATTTGCAGCAATTAACGCAGCCGGATCGACAACATTTTGCGGCAGTTCCACTAAACCTTGAGCAGGATTCACTCCAGAAGAACTAAATGTAACACTACCTTGCAAAGCCGGGCCGCTACTTTGGGAAATCGCCGCAATATCGCTGGTAGGAATTAAAGATGTAGGACTTACTTGCAACGCTGCAAATTGAGCATCTGTTAATCCCAAATTACCTCGCACCTGTTCGCGAGTGACTGAGGTAAACCCGAAAACATTGGGGACATTAATATTAACGCGACCACCTTGGGCCGATCGCGCATTGGCTGTGATGTCGCTGTTTTCTTGCGGGAGCGCGACCAGAATATCGCTTTTAATGTTAATATTGCCACCATCAGAAATACTGGCATCAGTTGTAATTCTGCTGGCTCGGCGCAACTGGATATCTCGTGCTTCAAGGTTAATATTTGCTCCGGGGCCGGATGCCGTTCTACCGTCAATGCTGCTTTGGTTGTCAAGAAAAATTGAGTCTGCTTTGACGTTAATGTTACCAGCCCGTCCCGATCCCAAAGCTTGCAGATTGAGTGTTCCTTCATTGCGAAGAATCAATTGCCCGACATTTAGATTCAACGAACCTCCGTTAGCCGTAGCATTGGGATCTATAATGTCAGATGCAATCCCAACGGAAGTCTGAATTTGACTGTTAAATTCACCTTGACCCCCATTCCCAATAACTTCTACACGACCCGCATCAATTGTGATACTTCCTGCATCTCCTTGGCCTAAAGATGCAGTGCTAATAACTCCTCCATCCCGGAGAGTCAGTACAGGTGTAGAAATGTTGATACTCCCTCCCCGATTAGCAGTATTGGCATCAGCGCAGATGAAACTGGGATTCCGACTCCCGTTCGCCAAAACTCCAGAAAAACCCTCGACTGTTACTGACTCAGTGGCCCTAACTGTCAAATTACCTCCGGGCCCCCCAGTTGTATTCAACGGTTGGTTGCCCACAACTGCTCCGCTAGATAAACTAATTCCGCCTCCTTCAGAGATAATCAACCGCTTCGTGTCGATATTAATGTCCCCGGCTTGCCCATTCACACCGCTCGCAGTTGACCCAATTAAACTGGCTACGGGACTTCCAGTGGGAGTCCGCAGCACTTCTACTGATTCATTCGCTTTAATGTTGATATTTCCCGCTCCTGCTTCACCGCGGGTGATGCTGATCAGAGCAGCACCATCGCTCAGTGTTAAACGTTCTCCCTCAAAGGTGATATTTCCTCCCGTACCCGTACTCCCCAAAAGTGGGCCACTGTGGATTGCAGAAGCGACCATATCTAAAACCCCGGCACGGGTGGTAATATTTCCGGCGTTGCCAGCACCTAACGTGGTGGTAGTCAATGCGCTTCCATTGTCAATCAACAGTTTTCCCGTATCAATCGTGAGGTTTCCGGCGGCTCCCATGCTATTAGTGCCAGTTATCACCAGAAGTTGTGGGTCAAAAGGGTCGAAAGAGCCAGATACCGTATAGTTACCACCAAACACTCTATAGTTATCTAATCCAATTCCGAGCATTTCTACTGAATCGGTAGCGCGGATATTGATAGCGCCTCCGGCACCACTTCCTGCTGTCAGCGTGGAGATTTGCGTTCCACCTTGGGCCCGAAAATTTTGAGCGTTAATATCGATCGCCCTGCCATCGATATTTCCTAAAGTCAGTGCATAAATTCGCCCATTGTTGAGCCTGACATTTCCACCTTGAATATCGACTTTGCCACCACCTATTCCACTGGTGTTGATTAGTGAGCCGTTGGTTATTTCAATATTACCAAAGTTGGAAATCTTGTCATAGTTTAAACTTAATCCCAATGGCGTTGCCCCCAATCCCACCATCCCCGGACTAGCGACGCTACCCAGCAGAATTTGTCCGGTTGATGCAGTGAGTGTTCCCTGATTTAATTCAATATCTCCTCCAACTAGGGCAAGAGTTTGTCCGGGCTCAACTCCTAAGCCCCTGTTATTGAAAATCTGCGGGATTCCAGCGGGTAATTGTGGTAAAGTCAAGGCTGGTGCTGCTGAAGAGTTAATGATTTTTCCCGGAGTTTCTCGGAAGTTTAAACCGATAGGTATATTGACATTTAACAGCGGTACTGATTGCGGATTGCTGCTGCTGAATTGGTAGCCATTATCGAAAACTACGCTATCAGCAGAACTTGCTAAAAATGAACCGCGCAAATCTAACCGCGCATTGGGGCCGAAGACAATTCCTTTGGGGTTAATTAAGAATAAATTGCCGTTTCCCAAAACTCCCAGAGTTCCTAAAATATTAGAAGGGTTGCCACCACTAACGCGGGTAAAAATATTGGCAATTCCGCTGGGATTGGCAAAATAGGCTCCCCGCCCTTCACGGATGTTAAATTCACGCAAGCTGTGAAAGAGGTTAACGCCGCGAGTTGCACCGCCTTCTATTCTGTCGGATGGTAAGTTATTAATCGTGTCGGGAACTGTCCGCGAACTTTCTGCACCCAAGCTATTATCGGGGATGATTTGGGCGATCGCGGGGAAAGGACACAGTAGTAAAAATGCAAAAAATAGGGCGGAAGATTGGCAGCGCATCTTTTAAGTCTGGTTAATTTAATATTATAAAAATAGCGAGGGATTAGCTAAAACGTGAAGAGTACCTATTGAGGTACGCACACACCCGTCGGTTTCGGACTGCGAATAGAGGTACCACCACCAGAATTATAGGCTACCAGCCTTACTTGTCCTCGATCGTCCATTACCCAACCTTGAGCAGGAATAATTTCTGTTGGCCGAACTTCTATGGATGTTCTTTCGCCTTCTACTTGCTGACTTCCACCTACCGCTGGTTCCACCCACGGCAACGGTTCTTCTGCGCTGCTGAGAACTTCATTAGGACTCGGTGGCAATCCCCCCCGCCCAGTCACAGTAAACTCGTTCTCGGCCCCTTCGATGCAGGGATTTGCAGCAATTAACGCAGCCGGATTGACCACATTTTGCGGCAGTTCCACTAAACCTTGAACGGGATTCACTCCAACAGCACTAAATGTTACCGCCCCTTGCAAAGCCGCGCCGCCACTTTGGGAAATCGCGGCGATGTCGCTGCTAGGAATTAGAGAAGTAGGACTTACTTGCAACGCTGCAAATTCGCCGTCACTGAGCCCCAACCTGCTTCTGACTTGTTCGCGACTCGCTGCTGTAAAACCGAAGACATTGGGGACATTGATATTCACGCGGCCGCCACCTGCTGTGCGGGCGTTGGCTGTGATGTCGCTGTTTTCTTGCGGGAGGGCGACAAGAATGTCGCTGTTGATGTTGATATTGCCGCCGTCAGAAGTGCCTGCATCGGTGGTAATTCGGCTGTTGTGGCGCAATTGGATGTCTCGCGCTTGCAGGTTAATATTTGCTCCTGTACCCGATACAGTCGTACCGTCAATCATCGCTTTGTTATCAAGAGCGATCGAATTTGCGACAATATTGATATTACCAGCGCGTCCGGTTCCCGTAGCCTGCACGGTGACTGTAGATCCATCTCTGACAATTAGTCGATCGGCATTCAGATTCAACGAACCCGCATTTGCCGTAGCATTGGGATTAGTACCGAATGTCTTGCCCACCGAAGCATCAATTGTACTGACAAACAGACCATTATTTCCGCTGCCACTGACTGAAATGCGATCGGCATTAACAGTAATATTCCCCACATCTCCAGATCCCAAAGAACTCGTAGAAACTATCCCTCCATCCCGCACGGTTAGGCTTGGCGTATCAATACGAATATCCCCACCCCGACTCGAACTCAAAGTTCCAGAAGTCAGCGCGCTAGCATTCTGAATTCCGCTGGTCAAAAGTTGAGAAATACCAGAAATTTCTACTGATTCACTAGCCCTAACTGTTAAATTTCCCGCCGGCCCCCCCTCCTGAGAAAACAAAAACCTGCCAACTAAAACACCCGTTCCTAAAGTAAAAGCAGAACCTCCAGAAAGAGTCAACCGCTTCGTATCAACGTTAATATTCCCCGCCCTTCCGTTAGAACCGATACTCAGCGTGCTGATTCCAGTTGACACAACAGTTTTCGGGCCGGTGTTAGACAATTCTACCGATTCAGCAGCTTTAATGTTGATATTCCCCGACGGGCCGCTGCTGTAACTTGTAGTACCCAGAAGAGAACCGTCGCGCATAATTAATCGATTGACATCAACACTAATACTTCCTCCCGCACCGGTACTTTCTTTCGCTGTCCCGTTGTTAATTCCCGAACCCACCATCTCAAAAGTATTGGCGCGAATGATTAAGTTTCCGCCATTTCCACCGCCAAAAGTTATCCCGCTACCTACTACCCCATTTTTGAGCAGCAGGCGGTTGGTGTCGATCGTAATATCGCCCCCCGAACCAGCGCCAGCACTAGCATTCAACAGCACAAATAGCGGGTCAAACGGGTCTGTAGTTCCCGATACCAGATACTTAATTGCAACCTGTTGATAGCCCTCAACTCCCAGCCCGCTCATTTCTACTGAATCAGCAGCCCGGAAGTTAATATGGCCTCCTGCACCATCTCCGAGAGTCAGGGTAGAAAATTGGGTGCCGTTTTCCACCCGCAACTTTTGAGCGCTGATATCGATACCTCTACCATCAATATTTCCCAGTGTCAGCGCATAAATTCGCGCACCGCTGAGGGCGACATTTCCACCTTTTAACTCTACTCTGCCACCACCGGTACCGCTGGTGTTGATGAGTGTTCCATCGGCTATTTGAATATTGCCAAAGTGCTGAATATTGTCATAATTAACAGTTAAATTACCCTGCTGAACAACAGCAGGGGTTAGTGCAAAATTAACTAAACCGGGACTGGCGACGCTACCGAGTAAAATTTGTCCGCCGCTGGCCGTTAAATTGCCGCCTTGCAATTCGATGTCGCCGCCAATCAGTGCTAAAGTTTGACCGGGATCTACTGCTAAACCCACTCGATCGCTAATTGGGATTGGCACAGCAGAGACTGGCAGGTTTACCTTTCCTACAGCCGTCGATTGATTGACAATTGCACCGGGATTGTCTCTAAATCTTAAACCAACGGGAATATTAACGGTTAACAGCGCAGATGTTTGCGGGTTTTGGCTGCTGAATTCAAAGCCGTTATTAAACACAATACTGTCAGCCGTGGAACCGATAAAGGAACCGCGCAAATCTAACCGCGCATTCGGCCCGAATATAATTCCTTTTGGATTAATTAAAAATAAGTTACCGTTGCCTAAAACTCCCAGAGTTCCTAAAATATTTGAGGAGTTTGGGCCTGTAACGCGGGTGAAAATGTTGGTAATTCCGCTGGGATTGTCAAAATAAGCTCCCCGCCCTTCACGGATGTTAAATTCGCGCAAGCTGTGAAAGAGGTTAACGCCGCGAATTGCGCCACCAGTGATTCTATCTGAGGGTAAGTTGTTGATTGTATCGGGAACTGTGCGCGAACTTTCCGGGCCCAAAGTGCCGTCTGGGGTGATTTGGGCGATCGCACTTCCGGGAAAAAGGCACAAATAACAACTCAAAAGTAAAAGGTAAGTCCATCCTGAAATATAGCGGTTTTCAGTTGAGGGAAGTAGAGATATCTGGTAGGAACACGGCCCGGCTAAGGCGTGAATGCTTAAGACAAAAATCCCTAATAAATGTTGCTTGTAGTCGAGTCTATTTTCCCCTAATTCATGGGGAATTAGGGGCAGGGCGGTTTCATTCTTGGTAGGGGCCGTGCCCCCGTGCCGGCCCTTTTGGGCTGAAACCCCCATTCGATGGTTGGTGGCGGGGGTAGGCACGGGGGCACTACCCCTACAAAAACCTCGTTTTTGGTGAGAATGAAACAGCCCTGGAATTAGGGGGGCGTTAAGAAGATTTATTGTCTCCCCCTTATTAAAGGATCGACACTTATATAAAAACAAGAGATACGGTAGGTTGGGTCTTAAATTTTCACGTCTTGGCACAGTCTTGTCGCTACTGTATTTCAGATAGTTGAAAACTGCTGTATAGTATTTGTCTCGGTATTTTAGTCCGTTAAATTTGGGTAATTGCCAGAAGTAGAGATATGGGAAAACCATAATTAACCTTTTGTTAGCTGACCACAGCGAGAAATTTTAAAGAATTGGCTATTTTCTGGTCATCGGCATTGGTGACAACTTAAGCCTCTAGCCCAAGCGTATTGTTTTCTGAACGGGCTCTCCGGCCCGTTCCACAAGAAAAAATCTACTCTTTGTGGAACAGGCATCTTGCCTGTTCTTGAGAATGGTGCAATATCTCAGTTGTAACTGACATCTTGCAGCAATATCAATAAGAGGATTTTTCGTGGGGTCGGGCGGGTTTATAGAACCTATTTGCAAGC